>JADZFY010000188.1 GCA_020854215.1 Chitinophagaceae bacterium
AAGAAAAAATGCTGAAGGACAATGGTTTACTTCCGAATAGTTCCGTCGAAACAATGTCTACCCAAATAGGCAATTCTTCATTGCCGATCACACAACACTCCAAATCCGTCTCATCGTTAACAATTCCTCCTCGATAATTGATAGCACTTAGACTCATCCCCGTCCAACGATCAACGAGAATAAATCCGTTCCTTTTTAAAATATCTAAATCCTCGGGGTTGTGTTCTGAAATTAAAACTGGTTCAAAACTGTATTCGCTAATCTTATCGTTTAGATCATCAAGTACAGACTCATTCAATTTATTTGAGTTAAACGCATAGATCAAATTTGGCCAAGCAGATGAGTTTCCATTTATCATTCGAAAGGCTTCACCCGAGAAATTTCTAACTCCTTCAACATTTACACCAACATTGTCATACAATGAATAAAGATTATGCAAAACTATTGTCTGAGGACTGTTCATTAAATAGTGTTTTAATTTTCGCCCGATCCGTTTTGCCACTTGCGTTCAATGGAAATTCTTTCAAAATAAAAACAGACGATGGTAGCATATATTCTGGTAGCCTTTCTTTCATTTTATTTAGCAACGAAATTTTATCAATTGTTTCACGTGATTCAAGAATCAATACCAGTTCCAATGCATCAACCTTGTTTTTTCTTGTAATTACCACGTTATTTAATTTCGTGATGCCTCTAACGCAGATTTCAATCTCACTTAGTTCAATTCGAAAGCCCTGAATTTTAACTTGCCCATCTTGTCTTCCACAATAATGGATAGTTCCTTTCTCATCTTTATAACAAACGTCTCCGGATCGGTAAAAGCGACTTTTATTTTGCCCTTCCCCAATGAATGTAAACGAAGTTGAATTTTTTACTTCGCTACCCAAATAACCTGATGTTAGTTGGCTTCCGCAAATAAGCAACTCTCCCTTTTCGCCGGGCTTCACTTCATTTCCGTGGTCATCTACTACTATCATTTCTACTCCGGCAAACGGTTTCCCTATGGCAATCATGCCATTGTAGGAATTGATTTCGGAATCGTTACAATCGTAATAACTGCAATAGATCGTGGCTTCTGTTGGCCCATAAAAATTAAATATACTGGATGAAGGGATCGCCTTTTTCCATATTGAAAGTAAATCCGTTGAGGTTGCCTCTCCCGTAAGAATACAATGCTTCACGCTCAGAAAAGTTATCTTTGATAACAACGGAAGTGATAACCTGATTACAGAAGGCACTATTTGAATTACAGTCAACTCGTATTTACTAATTGATTTTAATACATGTAAATATTTAATTACTTCGTTCGGAATCGTGTATATACATGCACCCTTCATTAACGCTGGTAAAAAAGACGATATTGAAACATCAAATGTTAGTTCAAACATTTGTAAACACTTATCCTCTGCTCCTATTTTGACGGGAGATTTTTCAAAAGCCATCAAGAATGAATCAAGATTCCCAAATGAAATTGGAACACCTTTTGGGGAGCCTGTACTTCCTGACGTAAACAAGATATATGCAAGCTGATCATCTACAACAACGTTCTTTTGCACTTCAACACAGCGATCAAAAATTTCATAAAGATTTATTATTCTATAGCCGCGATATACTTCAACGTCAATAGGGTGGGTCGTAAGAATTGTTGTAGCACCGGAATCGGTAAGTATGCCCAGATTTCTTTCGGGCGGATTTTGGACACCCAAAGGAATATACCCACATCCTAAAAGCCAAATTCCTATCAATGCAGAATATGTCAGAATATCATCTGAACATATTATGGCAAAACGCTCACAACCTTGGTTTTTTATTTCTTCTGTAAGTTCATCTTGAATAAGTGCAACTTTGGTTTTTAAATAACCATAAGTATAGAACTCATTCTTAATGCAAAATGCATTACGCTGCTCGTTCCTATTTAAAGTATCATATAGATTATCAAGAAACATATGAATTTATTTTGGGTTTCACATCAGTGGACCTCGCGTTGAACTCGAAACGGCACTTATGTTCTTTTCAGTTCATCTATTTGGTTGCTGACCCCTCCTTGACTAAAATACCTTGATCTAAAAAAGGTGATTAAATAAACAGAAGAATAAGAAATGGCATAAAATAAAAGTAGATATTTCTTTTCCTCAAACACTTCATTACCCACATAAAAAGAAACAGTTGTTATAATCAGAAACAGAATATGAATGAAAAAGTCCTCTTTGAATCTCCCTGCTATATAATACATATACGACAAGGGACTAATAATAAAACGGAAGAAGAATAATATACCCAAAAACCGTGCAAACTCTCCCGCCATTCTCCACTCGTCGCCAAATACAAAGGCAAATACGGGCGGGGAAAACAAAATGATTAAAGCAAAAGGAACAATGGCCAGCAGCGTGTGGGTTTTAGCTGTTTTTTCAAAAATAGCACGGCAGTTCCCGGTGCTGTTGTAGGCAAGGCTGGCTTTCTGTTTAAATACTTCAACAATTGCGGAAGAAAGAAAGAGTTGTGGCATGCCCAGCAATCGCTGCGTAAAATTGTAGCTCCCCACATAGGCTGCTCCCCCAAACTTTTGGAGCAGAAAAATGGGCGTTTGATTGATGAGATTATTGATGAAAGCTGAAGGGGTGGTGTAAATTAATAAGTTCCGGTGTTGGTAGGCAATTTGCTTAAACACACTAAATCGGGGAGTGCTGAGGGCTGCCGCATCGTTATTTTTAAACCTTACCCAAAGCAGCGCGGCGCTGGTGGCCTGCCCTCCGAGTAATCCAAGTATTAACCCCGTTTCGTTATTGATCAATAAGCCAAAACTAACTTGTATGGCTACGGTTAGCAGGGCCTGGATTATCCGGTTGGATGCAAGCACTTTGTATTGCTGGTGCCGGTTTGCCCACACCATGATGCTTGTTGAAACACCACCAAAAATTACAGTAACCGGAATAAGCCATAACCACAGGTTTAACGGAGAATGATGTACATTTTCGACTGATAGAAAAAGGGTTGCAATCACCACCCAACTCAGCAGTGCGACCATCGTACAAAAACCAATGGAAAACCACATCACCTGTCGCGCCTCGTTATCATCTTTAGATAGCATGATGGCCTGCGGATAATGACCGGAGGCCAGTACGCCGATTAATCCGGTGATACTCATATAAAGTCCCAATACCCCATAATCAGACGGCGTAAATATCCGTGTCATCAGGGGCGCAAATACTATGGGAATGATTGTGGAAAAAACGGTTCCGGTAAAAAGTGTGGAAAGTGCAAAAAAAGTTTTTGGTGAGAGGATCTTATGCAATCCTAATTTCCTGAACCATATTTCTAAGATTTTCCTGAACATAGAAGACAGGATGCCAGTCCAAATAAATCACGCCCAAGACCGAGTCTTTAGCGTTTAAGAAACGATAAAGGCTTTCGGCCCGGCTTTTTCTTTTCTGCCTGAAAATAGTCGCCGCCGTAACCATAGCCGTAGCCATAGCCATAGCCGTAATAGCTGCCGCCTCCGTAG
>JADZFY010000189.1 GCA_020854215.1 Chitinophagaceae bacterium
AATCCCTGGTCGTACATGTATTTGATCTGATCAATAAAATCGCTCCCTCCGTTATTTCTAAACATCCCGTCATGTGGCGCATAATTCAGATTAAATGTTTTCTCTGCCTTTCCGGTATCTTCCATTTCCTTTCTGCTTTCCTTAGCAAATGCAGCAGCCCCCACTAATGTAGAAGCACCTGCCAAAATCCCTTTTTGTAAAAAGTTTCTGCGTTGCATAATGATCGTTGATTTAAAGTGTTAAAAATAAGACAAACCCCTTCAATAACTCAAACAATTTTTGCTTTGCAACGATGCAAAACCTTTGTAAAAGTCAAGAAAATCAACTCGTGTATTGATTCTTTTCTTACCTTTCCAGCACATAAATAATTATTACATATTGTGAGAAAGATAGGATTAGCCTGCGTATTGATCACTTTGACATTTATTACTCATGCGCAAGATAGTACCCCGCAGGATTTCACTTTATACAATCAGAAAGTTCCCGGCACACAGTTAGATATTAAAATGGTTCCTGTTAAGGGAGGTTCATTTATGATGGGTAGTGAAGCTTCCGACAAATTCAAAAAACCCGATGAATTACCGGCCACAAAAGTTACAGTATCATCGTTTTGGATGGGAGCATACGAAATCACACACGATATATTTGATATTTATTTTCGCGACGAGAACACTATTGTGGGCTCGCAGGCAGATGTAGTTACACGTCCTACTCCCCAATACATTGACCTCAGTTGGGGAATGGGAAAAACGGGTGGCTATCCGGTAAACAGTATGAGCCAGGATGCCGCACTGATGTTT
This sequence comes from Chitinophagaceae bacterium, assembly GCA_020854215.1. Lineage (GTDB taxonomy): Bacteria > Bacteroidota > Bacteroidia > Chitinophagales > Chitinophagaceae > Agriterribacter. The sequence goes on from JADZFY010000189.1 coordinate 801, forward strand.
TGTCGCTGGCTGTATAATAAGACCGGCATTTTTTACCGCCTTCCCACAGAAGCAGAATGGGAATATGCGTGCCGCGCAGGAAGCACAAGCATTTATCCTTTTGGCGACAACCCAAAAGATCTAAGTAAATATGCCTGGTACAAACGTAACAGTAAAGAAAAATATCATAAGGTGGGTGAAAAAGAACCTAACGCCTGGGGATTGTACGATATGTTGGGCAATGTATCGGAATGGACACTTGACCAGTATGACGAAAAATATTTTGAGAAGTTAAGGGCAAATGCCACCGACCCTCTCATTCCTCCGGCAACACGTTATCCAAGAAGCCTGCGGGGCGGTAACTATTTAGATGATGCCGAAGCATTAAGAAGCGCCAACCGGCAGCATTCCGAATCATCATGGAACAAAAGAGACCCTCAAATTCCAAGGAGCAGGTGGTGGCTTACAGATGGAATGTTTGTAGGCTTTCGTATTGTGCGCCCGGAAAAACAACCCAACAAACAGGAAGCAGAAGCATTTTATAACAAGTACTTAAACAAATAATCACTCACAAAAAATAAAAGCACGTTATATGAAAAAGCATAATCCATCTTCTAATCAAACCACAAGAAGGGAGTTTGTAAAAAACTCATCCCTTTTGGCCGGTGGCTTGCTGGCCGCACCGCTGTTTTCAAGCGCCAATTATTTTTCCGGCGCTGATGACGTTATTAAGATTGCACTGATTGGCTGTGGCGGCCGGGGAACGGGCGCTGCATCGCAGGCTTTGTCTACGAAGCAAAACGTGAAACTTGTTGCCATGGCAGATGCCTTTCAGGACAGACTGGACCATTCACTTAAATCTATTTCCGAAGAAATTGACAGCAAACGAATAGATGTGCCTGAAGACAGAAGATTTGTTGGTTTTGATGCTTATCAGAAAGCAATTCCATTGGCTGACGTGGTTATTCTGGCTACTCCTCCCGGTTTCCGGCCTATTCATTTTGAAGAAGCCATTAAACAGGGGAAACATGTATTTATGGAAAAACCCGTGGCCACAGATCCCGCAGGTGTACAAAAAGTGCTCGCCACTGCAGCTATCGCCAAACAGAAAAAACTGAATGTGGTTGTGGGATTACAACGACACTACCAGAACTCCTACCGCGAGTTGTTTAAACGCAAAGACCTTATTGGCGATATCGTAAGCGCGCAAGCCTGGTGGGACAGCGACGGCGTTTGGGTTCATCCGCGCAAAGAGGGTCAAACGGAAATGGAATACCAGATGCGTAACTGGTATTATTTCAACTGGCTCTGCGGCGATCATATTACCGAACAACATATCCATAATATAGATGTGGTAAACTGGTTTAAAGGAGCGTATCCGATAAAAGCCCAGGGCATAGGCGGACGTGAAGTAAGGAAAGGGAAAGACTATGGTGAAATATTCGACCACCATTATGTGGAATTTCATTACGCCGATGGTTCCATCCTTAACAGCCAGTGCCGGCACCAGCCTAAAACCATGAGCAAAGTAGATGAACTGCTGGTGGGTACAAAAGGAAAATTGTTTGCCGGTGCCGCAAATATTGTTGACCACAAAGGAAAAGTGCTGTACCAGTTCAATACCAAAACGGAAAACAATCCCTATCAATCAGAACATGACGAATTGTTTGAAGCCATAGCAAAGGGGCAGTTCAAGTTTGCTGATGCTGAGAATGGTGCAAAAAGTACAATGACTTCCATCTTGGGTCGCATGGCTACCTATAGCGGACAAGTTATTGACTGGAACAAAGCGATTAATTCCGGGATTGACATTCATCCTAAAGAATATGATTGGGCGGCCCTGCCACCAGTTGTACCCAATGCGGATGGCTTCTACCCGGTTGCGGTTCCCGGCGTAACAAGGTATGCCTAAGCGTTGCTGCACAACCTGCTTCAGCGTTTCGACTGAAAAGACGCAATGAAAATATGCAATAGAAATAAAGGATGCTAAAAAACAGCATCCTTTATTGTTATATAACAGCAACAAACATGCGTAAACAAATGATTTCCCGCAGGATAATTTGCCAGCATGAGCGCTGCGTGGATTTATTGATCTATGTCAATTAAATACACACAATAAAATCAGAATTGTTGCTTTGTTCGGGCTATTTTTGTTTTATCAATCCACCCACTACAACAAAACACATTTAATGTAGTTTCGGGTTTCCTTCCTAAAGCCGCCTTTTCCTCATCCTCGAACAACCAGGCATAATTATTCAGGCTTTAACCTTAGTCATTTTTGAATCTGCATCCTTCTTTCCCGGTTCCTATTCGAAAACCGTTTCCATCATTCCTGTGAGGTAAAAGATAGTTTCACTTCACAAATCTGTAAAAATGAAAAAGTTCATTGTGTTGTTATATATAACAGTGGCTACGCTTCTGTTTGGATATGCAAAAGCTGAAGGAAACGACACCCGTCCGAACCCCGCTTACGGTTTGAAAAAAAGCAATACAGTTATTGACTTTCCGGTTCAGCTTGAAAGGGTAACCGTCAAATTCATCGGGGATAAAGCCGAAATTTCATGGTCAACCCTTGCAGAGAAAAACAGTAAACAGTTTGAAGTGCAAAGGAGTACCGACGGAGAAAACTATAAAACAATCGCTATCGTGTTTACCCTGGAAGACAGTAATGAAATTAAACACTACAGCTTCAAAGACGAACTCAAAGGTGTAAAGACAAAAAAGCTATTGTACAGAATTAAATTGGTGGATACCGTTGAAGGATATACGTATAGTAAGACGGTGACTCCGGCCTAATATATTGATCAAGATTTTATAGAGGTTGTGAAATTCCTAATCGGAATAAGGCCCCTTGTCTAAGGGGCCTTTACAAAAAACCTCATTTGTTTTCGCAAAAATCCCTATCTTTTGAATAGCATTCATTAGTCTCTACCCGCCCGCCAATTCTTATTCCTTTGTTCAAAAACCGGTAACCAGGAAACCTCCTGTTCGTATCCCTGTTTTATCAACTTAAACAAGAGACAATGAAACGTATTACCGGCACTATTTTTATCCTCACGTGTTGCTGCTTTCTATTTTCACTGGCTCCTATTGGGGAAGTTGCTATGGGAAATAGCGGTTCATCAGATGCTAAGAAATCTGACCCTCCCGCTACAATAGAAGTAATTGATTTCAACGGGCAACTCTCCAATGAAAATAATATAAGCCTGTTCTGCAAAATAAAAAGTAATTGTTGCTACAACATTGTTGTAGAGCGCAGTGGCAATGGCAAACGATTTTCTCCGATTGCAACGGCTTCAGATAATAAGCCCGAAGCAGAACTTATGCTGCACGACAACGATCCGCTGCGTACAACCAATTACTATCGCCTGAAAATGGTAGACCACAAAGGCAACATTAGTTATTCAAAAACAATGGTGGTACAATTGTATCGTTCAGATGATTTGTCCATGGTAAGTGTAACACCAAATACAACCTTAAAAGATCTGCACATCAATGTGCAACTGAAAAACCGCGCATATATTGTTATGAAAGTAACCGATCGGGAGGGAAGAGAAATTATTTCGAGAAGAGGAAAAGGAAACGAGGGTACCAATCTGTTTGAACTGGAGGGTACCGGAAATATGGCTCCCGGCAACTATTTACTGGAGGTAGTAGTCAACAGCCGGGATTTACTTTCTATGCCCTTAGTAAAGAAAGGGTAACTTTTTGAAGGCGGCAGCGTATCACGGGGTGTTTCAACTCTCAAATATTCGCTGCCGCTTTTCGTTGGGAATCCGACTCCACCACAGACAGCGTGTACGTTCCAAATTGTTGCATGGCTTTGCTTCATGTGGGCAACGAAGACGCTACCCATGGGGGTCGAGCCTGACTGGTGTCCGCACCAGCCGGCGACATTTAAGAATACAGCACAGACAGAAGGTGGTGTATTAAAACAGAATAAAAGCATTAACTTCATCCAAACATGTATAGCCTGCCTCCCGGGCGGCTTTATTTTTTCGATAAATATTACAATATGAAAACCTGTCTTGCGTGGATTTTCCTGTTGACCGCTACTCCGTCCTTTGCTCAGCTCACGGTTCGGGAACAATTTGAAAAAATAAAAACCCTGCAGGAAGCGCAAAAATTTATTGATGCTAACCAGGCGCTCAAACCCGCCCTGCTACACCTGGAACTTGGGAAAGACACGACATTGATAGATAAACGGTTGTTGCGTCAGAAAAAGGGTGATGTTTTTTCTGTAGGATATGTTACGTACCTGGTACTCGATGGAACCGAAGAAGTGAACTATCGGGCCAATTATATTTTCCTGGACGGTGGATCCTTGTCGAATGCCGAAATTGACAGTCTTAAAAAAGTTATCCTTCAAAAAGATGCCGGGGGGACGTCTTTCGAAAAGCTGTCTGACGAGTATACAATGGACGGCAATACCACCCATGGCGATACCGGCTGGTTCTTTGGAGAAGAAATGATGCCTAAAGAATTTCAGGACGCCGTTCAAAAACATAAAAAGGGAGATATCTTTTTTGTAGATGTGCCAGACAGACAGTGGCATTATATAGTCAAAAAAACTTACGACGACCAGGTGAAAAAGGAAATCACCGTACTGAGGGCAAACGGAAGATAGCGATAGCGCCACCGAAAAGTCCTTCCCATTGCCTGGCAACGGCTAATTCGCCCATCTTCTGCGAAAATTCTTCTTATCGCTTATCTTTGCGCCCTTATGGCAACCAACGACAATAACAAGTTTCAGGCGATAATTGCACACGCCAAAGAATATGGTTTTGTATTCCCCAGCAGTGAAATCTATGACGGATTGAGCGCTGTATATGATTATGGCCCATGGGGCAGTGAGTTAAAGAAGAATATTCGCGATTACTGGTGGAAAAGCATGACCCAGTTGCATGAAAATATTGTGGGCGTTGATGCCGCCATTTTTATGCACCCTACCACTTGGAAGGCTTCCGGGCACGTTGATAATTTCAGCGACCCGATGATAGATAATAAAGACAGTAAGAAAAGATACCGGGTAGATCACCTCATTGAAGCACATGCCGAATCGCTTTCTGAAAAGGAAGCCGAAGTTTTACTGGCCGCGATGGACAGGCTGCTGGCAGCAGACGATTTTGCCGGGCTAAAGCAACTGATTGAAGACAATAAGATCAAATGCACCATCAGTGGCACAGGTAACTGGACGGATATCCGCCAGTTTAACCTGATGTTCAAAACCGAGTTTGGCGCAGTGGCATCCGAAAACGAAGACGACAATATAGTGTACCTGCGGCCCGAAACTGCCCAGGGCATTTTTGTAAATTTTTTGAACGTACAAAAAACTGCACGGATGAAAATCCCCTTTGGGATCGCACAGACCGGCAAGGCCTTTAGAAACGAAATTGTGGCCCGGCAGTTTATTTTCAGGATGAGGGAGTTTGAACAAATGGAGATGCAGTTTTTTGTGCGCCCTGGCACAGAAGGCGAATGGTATAAATTCTGGAAAGAGGCAAGGTTGCAATGGCATTTAAGTTTGGGCATGCCTGCAGAAAAATACCGCTATCACGACCACATTAAACTGGCGCACTATGCCAAAGAAGCCTGTGATATTGAATTCGAATTCCCCATGGGTTTTAAAGAAGTGGAGGGCATCCACAGTCGCAGCGACTACGATCTAAGCCAGCACCAGTTGTACAGCAAAAAGAAGCTACAGTATTACGATAATGATATTGACGAAACGACCGGAAAGCCTATCGGCAATTATGTTCCCTATGTTGTGGAAACATCCATCGGTTTAGACCGGATGTTCTTAGCGGTATTGTCTAATGCATACGAAGAAGAGGTGATCGCAAAAGAAGACGGAACAACAGACAGCCGTACCTTATTACGCATCCCGCCCAAAATTGCACCGATTAAACTGGCCGTCCTGCCGCTCACCAAAAAAGATGGCTTGCCGGAGATAGCCCGTGAAATTATGCGTCAGTGCCAGGATGAGTTTTATTGCTTTTATGAAGAAAAAGACACCATTGGCAAACGCTACCGTCGTATGGATGCTATTGGTACACCTTTTTGCATAACGGTGGATCATCAAACCAAAGAAGACAACACCGTTACCATCCGTTACCGCGATACCATGACGCAGGAAAGGCTGCCGGCAGACCAGGTGATGGCGCTGGTGAAAGGGAAAATCAGGTAGAAAGCATTGGGGAAGGTTAAACTCTATTTTTGATGCAAAATTTCTTTTTTGATTATATATATTTTAGATTGTTACAATTTTTTTTCAAATGGGATGGAAGAAATGGAATTACTGCAGCGATAGGAGTAAGTATGATACAATGTTTAGCCTTTTTCGATTTACTATTTCTGGTCGAAAGATTTTTTAATTCTAAGGAGGAAATTATTTCTACTCAAAATGCTAAAGTGATAGGATACGTAGCAGTCTGCGTTCTATTGGCTTTAATAATATATAATTATTATAAGTATAAGGATAAATTCAACTTTTATTTGAGACGCTGGAAATATGAATCACCAAGAACCCGAAAATTAAAGGGTGGCGCAGTTTTAGCTTGTTTACTTCTTCCATGGGTGCCCTTGGTTTTATTAGGAAGACGATAGTCGAAATGGTCGTTTATACTGTTGTTGACATTCATGGCCGGGTATGAGGGAGGCATCACCCAAAAAAGGAAGCAATACAGAAGTTGAATCCTGCTATTCGGAGCTATTCATCTTTCTGGTTATCTCCCATATGGATTGGTCATAGTTTATCACCGTACCTCTGATTTTGCAGGATGAGAGGATTGATTGATCTGAAGTATCGTTCATAAACAGACACAAAAAGGCCTGGGAAAAAACTACTTTTCATTCTTATACCAAACGGCGCCACCACGGTAAGGTATTACAATGGCTGCCAGGCAATGGGTACAAGATAACAACAGCGGTTCAGCCCGGCATGACGGCTGCGGTTGCTTAAAAATGCAGAAATGCAGGGTGGGTTAACTTAGCCTGACCAGTGCTTCCCGTTGGTATTTTTTTTCTCTAATTTCATCCTGTAAAAAGCTACCTTACCTGCTCATGCTTTACCTGACGGGCATCGTTATTGACCTTTTTCTGGTAGTTCTGCTTGCCAGCAAACGAAATAAAAGTGAAGCAGATGCTATCCTCACGGTTTGGTTATTCATTATCGGACTGCACCTGTTCCTTTTTTATTTGTTTGTTACCAAAAGGTATTATGAGTTTCCGTTAATGCTGGGGTTGGGCATTCCCTTTCCCCTGCTGCATGGCCCTTTTCTGTATCTATACACTTCATCACTTACCCAACAGGTACATCATCGCGCACTGCGATTTCTGCATTTTCTGCCGTTTGTATTGACTTATTTTCTTATGCTACCCTTCTTTTTTTCCCCCGCTGAGCATAAAATTTATACCTACGAACACCAGGGATTGGCTTACCAGTGGATATTATTTCCGTTGCGTCTGGCAATAATTGTATCCGGTATCGTGTATGTAATACTTTCCCTGATCAGGCTTAACCAACACAGAAAGAATATTGAGAACCAGTTTTCCAATACCGACAAAATAAATCTGAACTGGCTACGCTATCTTATTTTCGGAATTGTGGCCATTTGGATCGCGGTCATTTTTACATCCGATGCATATATATACGCTACTGTAGTAGTATATGTTTTTTTTATCGGTTTCTGGGGAATTAAACAAACGGATGTTTTTGCACCCATTAGTCCCGCCCCCCAAATGGAAGTTCCTCCCGGTGAATTACCAGGTGAAGATGTTCATGAAAAACCTGCAGCAGGAATGCCGGGTGAGAAAACAAGTATGCATAAGATAAAGTATTTGAAATCGGGTTTAAGCGGGAAAGAGCAACAGGATATTCACGATATGCTTAACCGCCTGATGGAACAGGAAAAGCCATTCACTAACCCCGATCTCACCCTGGGGGAAATGGCTCAGCAACTGGATGTTCATCCTAATAATTTGTCGCAGGTCATTAATTCGGTCGCCCAGAAAAATTTCTACGATTATATTAACTCGCGCAGAGTAGAAGAGTTTATTTATCAGGCCGGTCAGCCTGAAAATCAAAATTTCACCCTGCTCTCCATAGCTTATGACTGTGGTTTCAATTCAAAATCATCTTTCAATCGCAATTTCCGAAAAATCACCGGATTGTCTCCCACGGAATATCTGAAGCATCTGCGCGGTAGTCTCAATGACTGAATTTAAGCGACTCACAACCCAGGGAGGTTGTGTATCAATTTCTTACATTATTTGCTTTTAGGGTATCACCTTATAGGCTGGGGCGATAGACGCTTTGTGCTGATGTTTCTTTGTATTTCAAAAAATTTACTAACATGAAAAGAATGATGATTGCATTAATGGCAGTGTGGGGGATGGTATCCTGCACTAAAGAGCGGGTATTGAATGAGCCCGGTAATCTGGTTCCGAGAACTGTAGATCAGGATTCCGGACTTCCTTCCATTTTTGTGAACGGTGCCTTGCTGCA
>JADZFY010000190.1 GCA_020854215.1 Chitinophagaceae bacterium
TTATTGGTTGCGGTTATGGAGGATTGTCTGTGGAGAATTCAATGAAAGCGGTTATTGAGGGTGTGAATAATGCGAACGCAAAAGTGGCGGAATGGTGTAAAAGCGAAATAAGAACGATTGAACATATTGAGTTTGTTGAATTGTTTGAAGATAAGGCGCTGAGCGCTATGCATGCATTGAGCAGGATTTATGAAAAAGAAAATGCGGTCTTTAATATCAAAATGGGGAGCAGTAAAATTAAAAAACTGTTTGGCGGCAGGAAGCGTATTCCCGTTGATGGTGAAGAGGCATGGTGGAACAGGATTTCTGTAAAAGTAAAAGAAACCCGGGATAAAACCGGTAGCGGAGAAAGCCTGGTATTTGGTGCGTCCACCGGCGATGCGCGTGAAGAAGAACGCGAATTGTTTAGCAGTACCACCCTGATTAACCTGTTTATTGATAGAATGTCAACACAAAATCAATGGGATGCACATGCGGCTAAAACAATTTTTGAACTCATGATTCCAAATGAGTTTAAGGAGAAACTCAAAAGAAAAGGAAATATCAGTTGGATATTAGACGTAGCAGCAGCTTCTTATCCCTGGGAGTTATTGCAGGATAATGCCAGGAATGCTAAACCCCTCTGTGTTAATGCGGGGATGATTCGGCAGTTATCTACACGCGATTTCAGAACGAATATTAAGCGGGTAGCCGGAGATAAGGCGTTAATAATTGGTGATCCCATGCTCAATGGATTTATTAACCAACTGCCCGAGGCAGAAAATGAGGCCAGAGCAGTAACGGAAGTAATGAAAACCAAAAGTTACCAGTGCACGCCGGTTATTAGCGCGCCTGCTGATGAAATTGTACAGCAACTTTTTTGTGATGATTATAAAATCATTCACCTCGCCGGGCACGGCGTTTATAACGCTGCATCACCAAAGCAGTCGGGTATGGTAATTGGTGACGAGTTGTACTTAACAACAGCAGATTTTGCGCAGATGAGTGCGGTACCCGAGTTGGTTTTCGTAAACTGCTGCCACCTTGGAAAGGTAAAAGCAGCAGATGAAAAATATTATAGAAAAAGATACATGCTGGCTGCAAATGTGGGAACGCAGCTCATTGAAATGGGTGTTAAAGCGGTAGTTGCGGCCGGATGGGCTGTGGATGACGCGGCTGCGGCTGCGTTTGCCAAAAGGTTTTATGCCGACATGCTGGATGGAGTGGCATTTGGCGAAGCGGTTAAAAATGCAAGGGCCGAGGTATATGAAAAGTATCATGCCTCCAACAATACCTGGGGTGCATACCAATGTTATGGTGATCCTTTTTACAGGCTGGTACGTAATGCAGCAGAAAGCGGACACAGTGCATTAAAATACCTTATTGCGCAACAGGCGGAAATAGACCTTGAGAACCTGATCAGTGATATGGACACCGGCGCCCTCGAAACAGATGAGGCATTACGCCGGGTGCAGGCGATATCCCATGCAGTGGATACAGGCGGATTGCGGAACAGTATCATTTCTGAGCGGGAAGCCTTCCTTTACGGCGAAATGGGCGATTATAAAACCGCTGTGGAGAAATACGAAAGTTTGTTTAAGATGGAGAATGCGCAGTTTTCTGTTTCCGCATTGGAAAAATATTGCAATTTGAGTACCAAGGTTATTGTTGCTGATCATTTGGAAGCGGCGCGTTCCCGAAAAACGGACGATGTACACCGGATAGCAAAAATTATCGAACGGTTAGAATACCTGCTGTTGATTAGCCCCACCGCCGAAAGATACGCTTTGCTGGGTAGCGCTTTCAAAAGGAAAGCGATAATTACAGTTGGCGCCCAGCGAAAGGCGGCACTAAAAGCCGCGGCATTTTACTATTATCTGTCCGCTAAAAAAAGTAATGCGCCTTCCATTTATGCGGTTACCAATTGGTTTGAGTTGGAAGCCATTATCCGTGCCAACGAAAACCAGTCGTGGACGACAAAAGAAACGGTATCTGTTAGTAGTACCCTTTTTGTTCCCGATTCGGATATTACACTCAGAAAATCGTATCCTCTGGTTTCAATTGATCAGGCCTTAAAAACTCTCTCCGAAATGCAATCACCGGCTCACCAAAGCCCGGGCGATATGGATTATTGGCAACTGGCAGGCGAAGCAAATATTGCCCTGTGCGGGTTGATCCTCGGCGCTAAGGCAGATAAAGCAGCGCTGTCCGCCGTATATGATTTGTATAAACGTCTCTGGGGCAAAACCGGTTCGGTTTCAAGGCGAAATATCGAGAGAGAACACCTGCAGGCATTGTATCAAACGTACAGCCATAAAAATAAAGTAAAGGACAGTCTCAAAACACTGGAAAAACGGTTAGAAGAGCTGGGGTGACACTATTGGTACCCGGAGCATATCAAAACGGCAAACTGAATTTCTTATACTTCAAAAACGAAAATGTATGCGTTTCTCATCTCTTATAAGCCTTGAAGAAAGGTTGCGCCAAACCGGAAATAACGGAGAGTATGATATGAAGAAAATTTCCGTACCGGTTAAAGGGGAGGAAATTGTGTTAAACGGATTGCTGGCTACACCCAAAAACCGTTCGCAGTATTACTATGCGGTGGCGCATCCCAAACAAAGAATTGTGCTTCATTTTACAGCCGGTCAGCTTCGCTCCGACCTCTCTGCGCTTACTCGGGATAATTATCATGTTTCCGTTCCGTTTGTTATCGGGCGTGATGGTACCGTGTACCAGCTGTTCTCTTCAAAATTTTGGTCCGGACATTTGGGCAAGGGCATCGGCAATACCAATACCGGCAACGCACAGGATAAATGCACCATCGGGATTGAGATTTCAAACTACGGTTATTTAACGCAACGGGATGAAAATCTGGAAACTTATTATTCCCGCACTTTAAATGCGCAGGGCGCTGCGGGTCCGGTGGATGTGTATTGTTCATTGGATGACAAACAGGCGTATCTGAAAACGGATACTCCTTTCAGGGGGCAGTCGTATTATGCCGCATACACCAATGAACAAATGGAGAGTGTGGTCATATTGTTGCGTTATCTTACGGCACAGTACAACATACCACGGAAATTTCTTCCGGAGCCCAAACGATATCAGTCCACGGAGGATGTATTAGATTTTAAAGGGATTGTATCGCATATTAACTACCGCCCTACCGGAAAATGGGACATAGGCCCGGCTTTTAACTGGAACAGGATTATAACGGATGTACAGGCAGAGGTTTTTGAGCCGAAATTTGTTTCGGCAACTCCCGCTCCCAAGATGAGGGGTGAAACACTGCTGACTTCCGAAGAGGAGATAGATAGCTTATTACCCAAACCGATAGATGCATCGCTGGAAAACGAGCCTTATGAGGAGCTGCCTCATCCCATGCGATAGAAGCGATATTACTTGTTTCCCAAATTATTCCTGCTGTTGGACCACAATGAAATAGCGGAACATTTCTTTGCACCAGAAGTTGAAATAGAGAGACGATTATTAATCAAAGCATGTTTGCCACTCATTTGATACGGGCAGGGTTTTGATTCACAAAATCTTCCCAACTGCTTTTTTTCCTTTTTCCTTTCACGGGTATATTAGGCTGCAGGGGAGAAGTCATTTGAAACTGGTGACAAACGGCAACCGCCAGCGCGTCAGATGCGTCGAATGCCGGCGAGCTGTCTGGCAGCCCGGTGATCCTTTGAAGCATTTTCCAAACTTGTTCTTTATCTGCATTTCCATTACCGGTAATGGATTGCTTCACTTTGCGGGGTGAGTATTCGGTAACCGGTATGCCTGCCTGCATAGCGGCGGCAATAGCCACGCCCTGTGCTCGTCCCAGCTTCAGCATGCTTTGCACATTTTTGCCAAAAAACGGCGCCTCAATGGCAAAATAATGGGGACGAAATCTGACGATTATTGAAATTATTTTTTCCTGAATGATCTGTAATCGTTCGTAATGATCTTTTTTTGCCGACAGTTTTATAGCATCCATTTCCAATAATTCAATGGCTCTGCCGTTTACAGCAATAACCCCGTAGCCCATCACCAGGGTGCCGGGATCAATACCTAAGATGATCTGACGATGGTTTTGCACGATAAGCCGCTTATTAAAAATGATGATCGAAAACAAAAATATCAAAATATTTATCAACCGGGTAGTAGGTCCGGTATTGTTTGTGTGGATCAGTTATACCATTTACCGCCAAATCAGCCGGCAGCCCAATCTTTACGAATCGGTGCAGCAAATCAAAATGTCGTTGTTCGGCCCTGAGTCGTGGAAATTAGGAATGGTTATTTCCCTGATGTTGATGAACTGGTGGATTGAAGCCCGCAAATGGCAGGTTTTGTTACAACCTGTTGAACCCATATCGCTGTGGCGTTCGTTTAAAGCGGTGTTGGCAGGACTTGCTTTTGGCTTTGGAACCCCTAACCGCGTAGGCGAGTTTGGCGGAAGAGCATTGTATGTGAGTGAAGGGAAACGCGTACGCTCGGTTTCTTTAACCATTGCCGGAAGTATAAGCCAGTTACTGATCACCCTTGTTTTTGGATGCGTTGGACTTTGGATAAACAAAGATGGATTTTCCGGATGGTCGCCGGGGCTCGTTGCCTTAGCCTTTTTCATAACGCTCACATGTGCATTGGCCTATTTTCGGTTAGGGTGGATCGTGAGGTTAGCCGGATGGGTAAGATTACCGCAAAAATGGACCCGGCAGCTCGTGGTGCTGGATGAAATGACTGTTACAATTTTGTTAAGAGTACTGTACCTTTCAACAGTGCGATATCTTGTATTCCTTTGTCAGTATATACTTTTGCTGGATGTTATGCAGGTGCACACCGGTTGGTGGGATGCCTTCTGGTTGATAACTGTATTATATCTTATATTAGCGGTTGTTCCAACAATTTCATTGCTTGAACTGGGCGTTAGAGGCAAAGCAGGCATTTTGCTTTTTCAAACGCTGAGTACAAACACGGTTGGAATCTATGCAGCGTCTACCGGTATTTGGTTAGTCAATTTGGTAGTACCTGCCGTGGCAGGAGGGGTGATTGCCATCCGGCATAAAATTTTTAATATCAAACAATGAAGCGAAAATTCATGAGTACCCTTTTAGCGGTATTGGTTAGCGTACAATTGAGCGCTGACAGTGATTTTTGCGGGATCAGGAATACGAGTTTTTCGTCTGGTGAGAGTATTACGCTAAAAGTGTTTTATAATGTGGTAGGATTATTTGTTGATGCGGGCACGGCAACATTTAATTTGAAGTTGGACAACTATAATGGTAAAACGGTTTATCACGCGGTAGGAGAGGGTTGGTCCAATTCCTCTTACGACTGGATTTTTAAAGTACGTGATCGCTATGAAACCTATATGGATACCGCTACGCTCAAACCGTATCGGTTTATCCGGAATGTACATGAGGGGAATTATAAGAAACATGAAAACGCGATCTTTAACCACGAAGCAAAAAGCGTAGTAACCACCACCGGCGTTTTTAAAACGCCCGATTGTGTACAGGATATTATCAGCGCAGTATATTATGCCCGCAATATTGACTTCTCGAAATATAAACCTAACGATAAAATAAGCCTGAGTGTGTTTCTTGATGATGAAATGCATGATATCTATATCCGATACATAGGAAAGGAGATTGTTAGAACCCGTTACGGAAAGTTCAGGGCCATTAAGTTTAAACCCTTTTTGATTAAAGGAACCGTTTTTGAAGGCGGGGAGAAGATGACGGTATGGGTGAGTGATGACGGAAACCGGCTTCCACTACGCATTGAGAGTCCTATTGTAGTAGGTAATATTAAGGCCGATATGATGGGCTACCGCAACCTGCGCTACCCTTTAACTTCGATGATAAAGTTCCGGTAGGAAGGATTGGGTGTTTACGATTTGAATTTCGTAATGACATTCCTTCGGGCTTCGGATTTCCCAAACCACAAACTATAAACGCCCAAACGCCAAACTTTCCTTATTCACATGCGGATGGATTATCCTTAACAAAATAGCTTTTATAATATTTTGATTGGGGATCCATGCAACCTTCGAGGTTAAGCAATTCCACTTTACGGAAATCAATTTCCTGCCCTTCACTTTGCAGGGCGATAAAGCCGGATGATAATAATTTTCCGTCTATTTTTATTTTAGGGTCATAGTTGTTCACCACACCGCCCCCAATTTGCGGATGGGTATATTGCAATACGGTGTCACCGTTAATAATATGCGTGATGAGTGAATCACCCAGCACAATCGCCTCCGCCCTAACCCACTGCTCCCCTTCATAGGTTGCCGAGGATGAATTGATGCAATGTCTGGGATCTATTTTGCCCTGGTACTCCACATCTGTTCCGGGAGAGCACATATTGCCGGTAGGGCGCGGCTTTCCGTCTCCGAGTCCGGCCAAAAACTGCATTTCAACAGATATGGGCCAGTCCTGTTCCCGCAGTATGGTTCGCGGATCCTGCGCATGCAACATCACCCCGCTGTTTTTAATGGTATAGGACGGCGCATCTTTACGCCATATACCGGTAAAACGGTATTCTACCACCAAATGATAGTAGGAGAAAGGTTGTTTAAAATACAAGTGACCGTAACGGTTATTAAAGCTGTCGTACTGATCGTAACGCACTTTTATTATCCCGTCTTCCACGCGAAATGTATTGCCATAGTTATCGCCCGTTTCGTGGTGGTGGATTTTTACGATCCAGTCGTTAATGTCTTTTCCGTTAAACAACGGTATCCATTTTTCTTTAGATACATCGCCTGTGTTTTTTTGAGCGTTGCAGGACTGACACAAAAAGATGACAACAACGATTAGTGCGGAAAAATTTTTTTTCATAATAACATTTTTCAGCATCGGCAATTGTTTTGTAACGACTTTACGGAATACGCTTTTGCTCATGCTATGGGCCGAAATTACGGCATTCCTGCTGTTCATTGCGGTCTTCCCGGGCCAAACAATGCGCTCCCGTTTCTTATGCCTGTATGTTTTCCGACGTCAACCGTTATCCTGCCGTTTACTACTACGTACTTAAATCCCTTCGAATAGGCATGCGGCTTCTCAAAAGTGGCCATATCCTGCACCGCGTTCTCATCAAAAACAACCATATCGGCAAACATGCCTTCTTTAATAAGCCCTCTGCCCTGCAGTTGAAATTTTTGTGCGGGTAATGAAGTCATCCGGCGTATAGCTTCCTCCAGCGAAATGATTTTTTCTTCCCGCACATATTTGGCCAATACCCTTGCGTTGGTGCCATAGCCGCGCGGATGCGGCATGCCTTCTCCCCATATACGAATAGATGCATCACTGGCAAACATGCAAAATGGGTATTGCATAATGCGTTGCACATCTTCTTCTCCCATGCCATGAAATACCGCTCCGGCTCCACCATGGAGCATGATGTCCATAACCGTTTCCGCTTCATATTTTGCTTTGTGCTTTCTTCCTTTCATCAGGTTGATGGCTTCAATGCTTTTGCCATTAAAGCTGCTGTCTGCACTGTGGCTGGTTACCACTGCATAACTAAAATGTTTGAGTTTTCGTTTCTTCAGTCGCTTCAGCATATACGCAATAACCTCTTTTCTTATGACTTCATTTTGCAGGCGGGCTATGATGGAGTCCTGTCCGTCAGCTAATACCTCATCGGGCAGTAGTGTGCTGATGGATGTGCTGCTTGCGGTGTACGGGTACTGGTCAATGGTTACTTCCACACCGTTTTCTCTTGCAGCCTTCACCATTTGTACGGTTTCTTTGCTTCGACCCCAGTTTTGTTGTCCGCTCAGTTTGAAATGTGATATCTCTACCGGTATCCTGGCTTCCCTGCCAATGGTAATGGCTTCGTTAATGGCGTTTACCACGCTGTCGCCTTCATCGCGCATGTGGGTGGCATATACGCCCTTGTATTTTGAAGCCACTTTTGCCAGCGCGATAATTTCGGGTGTTTTGCTGTACGTGCCTGGAATGTAAATAAGCCCGGTGGATAAACCCACCGCACCGTCCTTCATCGCTTGCTGTACTATTTTTTCCATTTGCAACAGTTCCTGCGGGAGGGCATCGCGGTTGGCGTCGCCCATTACAGCCTTGCGCACATCGTTATGGCCCACGAGTGTGGCCACGTTAATGGATAAGTGCAGCGAATCAATCCGGCTTAAATAGTTTCCAATATCCGTATTGGATTCTCCGCAGTTGCCGGTAACAACAGTAGTTACACCATCGTAAATAAAATTTGCTGCAGTAGGGTCTTTGCTTTCATTGCCTTCAATATGGGTATGCACGTCAATAAAGCCCGGCGCCACAATGAGCCCGGTAGCGTCTATAACCATAGAAGCCGTGCCGTCAATCATTTCTCGTCCGGCTTTAACGATATTCCCGTCTTTAACTGCTACATTTCCGTAGTACCAGCTATTACCGGTACCGTCAATGATTTTTCCGTTTCTAATGAGGATATCATATACAGGTTGTTGCGAAAATACCGGCAACGGCAGGAGAAGTAAAAACCACTTATACATAGACGTAAATTGGGTTACTCAAATGTAAGTCGTGAAAAGTATAACGGCAAATGGATACACCCACCTTTACATCGCGTCCCTTTTGTATCTCTGGCAGTGACGGGCGGTATTGTTTCCCCTTCTCGCTACTCCTCGTTTTCCGTACCCCCGTCTTAATGCCTGCCGTTGCCCAGTTCCTCCAGCTTAAATGTTTCCTTCATGCGGATTCCCCGATCGGTCATCTGCAGCGTGCAGCATTCATATACCGGATCGTGCTCAAAAAACAATACAAAGTTATTTTGCAGTGCCTCCTGCAGAAAGGCCTTTTTTTCGTGGAGGGTAATGAGGGGCGACATATCGTAAGCCATTACATAGGGAA
>JADZFY010000191.1 GCA_020854215.1 Chitinophagaceae bacterium
AGGCAGGCGCACAGAAACTAATTGGAGCGATTACAATAGTTATGATTTTGCTGCTGGACACCAGGTAAACCTTAACTGGCAGTCATCTACCGGCTTTGCTGAAGAAGGAAAGCGAAAATCAGTAGTGCAATATTTTGACGGCTCATTGCGTAACAGGCAAACCGTAACCAAAGACAATACCACTAATACAACGGTTGTTGCCGAAACCCTGTACGACTACCAGGGCCGCCCCGTTATACAAGTGCTGCCTTCACCTACTATCAATAGTATTATTAAGCACACACCCAATTTCAACAATTTCTTAAACAGTGAAGCGTCTTATAAAGACAACTATGATAAAACCTCCACCAACAACGATTACTGCAATGGCGCAGCCCCTGCATTAGATGCAAGCAAAGGTGGCGCTGCTGAATATTATTCGCCCAATAATCCTGAGAAAGATGCCGGTAATAATAAACTCATTCCCGATGCCAAAGGTTTTCCATACACTGAAACCAAATACCTGCAGGATAATACCGGCAGGGTTGCTGCACAGAGTGGTGTAGGCCCCGATCACAGGCTGAACTCAGGACACGAAACAAAATATTATTATGGTGGCGCCGATCAGGCTGAGCTCGATGCATTGTTTGGAACAGAAGCAGGCGATGCCTCGCACTATTTTAAGAATATGGTACGCGATGCTAACGGGCAATACAGCGTATCATACCTTGATATGCATGGCAGAACCATTGCCACCGCGCTGGCAGGCGACCTTCCGGCTTCTGCAAAACTCGATTACCTGCCCTCTAAACAAGATAGCTATCTTACCAAAGCACTTACAACGCCCTCCAATAATATGGTTAAGGGCTTGGTTATTGAAAGCAGCAAAGGCCTGCTGGTTTCCAAAACCGGCGACCATGCATTCACCTACTCCCTGCTGCCCGAAAATGTAAATATCAAAGATTGTAACAATGAAGATATTTGTTACAGTTGCACTTACACACTTGAAATAACCATCAGCGATGATTGTGGTAATAAACAGTTCGGCGGCCAACCCTATATATATAAAGAGGTGGTAGGCAATATCAGCACCGGTTGCAGCAACCTGCCGGCCTTGTTTACCCGCAATTTTAATAAGGTGCTCGAAGAAGGCAGCTATACCATCACCAAAAAATTAACCATACGTGATGAAGCTGTACAGCAATACCAGCAGGCTTTTGCAGCATCTAACCTTTGTAAAACAGTGCAGGATTTTGTACAGGAGCAAAAAAATATTTTTTTAGAGAGAACTAATAACTGTGCAGCGCCCTGTGTAACCTGTCGCGACCAGTTAGGCGCCAGCCAGGATGCATTTATAAATAAATTTATAACAGACAATCAACTGGATGCCGTTGCAGACAGGCAATTGGCTGTAAACGCTTATAATAAACTGCTGGCGCAGTGCGATGAATTATGCGGCGTTACCAAACCGCAAAACTACTTAGACCAGTTGCGCACGTTAATGCGGCAGGATGTAACCCCACCTTACGGGCAATATGCCAAATCAAACGAATTTACGGAGGAGGGTATCACCAAAGTGTATGACCAGCTTGGTATTTTTGGCAAGATAGCGGATAACAGCACTGTATTAAAATATCAAAACGGGCTCATTCACTATCAAAATGAAGACGGAAGCGCCTCAAAACTAACGGTTACCCGCAACGGAGCATTAGTTACATTAACGCCTCAGCAACTCACCGTAGAAGAATTTGTTGCCAACTTTCAGCCTTCGTGGGCAGAAGCATTGGTGGACAACCTCCATCCGGAAATACTGAAATACAATTTGCTTGCAAAATCTCCAGCCTTTAATAACGAGCCTGCTGTTGGCAGGGCAAATTACGATTGGGATGCTGATTTTATAAATACCGAAACCTTTGATGAGGCGCTGCAAAAAGGATACCTGAACCCAACCAACTATACGGCTGCTACAGCAAGGCACCCCAGGCAGTTCACGCCCGATCCGTCAAATACAGATCCATTCTTTAGCATGCATAGTACACTGCGCAATCAAATGCACAGCTATATGAACAATGTGGCTTCGGGCGATGGCAAAGTATTAGATATGTGGGTGGCAGCTTCTGTTGCGGCCTTTTGCAGTGAGCAAAATGATATGGCTTGTTTGAATGCACAGATAGCTGATCCATTTATCAGTTCTGCCTGTACTGCCGACCTTGATATGGCATGGCGCGCTTTCAGAGCATTATACAAAGCCCGCAAAGATTCCCTGATTATAGTTATGGTAAATGCCAATGCATCTGGCGCACCTGCGCTTGAACCGGAAGAATATCATTCCTATTTTACGGATCTGCGCACTGCTATTAAAGAGGGTCCCGGAATAAATGATATGAACAACCAGGGTGATGTTGACGCGGCATTACAGGATTTTTATACAGATGAATCCACCTGCGACAGTTATTCGCTTTTGTGGTGGAATAAACTTACGCCCTGCGATACAACAAAATTATTGCAATATAAAAATGCGTTGCTGACTGACCTGGCAACGGTTTGCAAAAAAGGAACAGATAAAGAACATATAATGGGCGCAAGTTCTATTGCGCCCGGCACCACCAACACGTATAAGAATTTTGATGAAGTGCTGGCGCATTATGTGCAGTTGTATAATACCGCCAATCCCGCCACGCCAATTGGCACGCTGGATTGCAATGCAAGCCTGCTTAATTTTCCTGCGCCATACAGCACACCGCAAATAATAGCCAACAAACCCATCATTACAAAACCGGAAGACTGTGAATGTGAAAAAATAAATAGTTTACACACTGCCTATTTGCAGGAAGCTAAGGATGCTGATTTCTCCGCTTATGTCCTCCGTACCCTGCAAACCGATATCAGCAATAGCGCATTGGATTCGTTGCGGGCCATGTGCAGCGGTACAATAGATTGCCGGTTTATATCCCAACCCATATACCTGCCACCGGCCCTGCAATGCGGCATGGATAATGTTTGCGTGCCTTGCAGTGCTGTATCGCAGGGTTATGATGCATATAAAACACAATATCCCAACCTACAGCCTGCATTGGAAGAAAGCACAATAGAGCAGCAAAAAACCAATCAATTGTTTGCCAATTTTATGAATGCGCGGTTTGGGTTTAGTAAACTTACGCAGGAGTATCTGGCGTTTATGGATAGTTGCGGGCTAAGCATCTCTTTTGATTGTGAATCATTAGACAATGTAAAGCAATTATTTAGTGACAAAATGTATAACATTCAATATGATAGCGATGCAATAGATACGACAACCTGGAAAGTAGATTTTGGAAGTTCCTATAATAACACGGGTACACCACATAGGGAAATATTTGTTGATGGGATTGCTCAGTACCCATACCCCTTTCAGGGAAGCAATCATATTGATTTTGATTACATGTACCCGCCAATAAAAGACTCTGTTTGTTTAGGTAATAACTTCACCATGGAGTTTCGTATTAAGCACCCGGTGCCGGATTCTGTTCTCAACCATGGACAAGAGTGGATTTGGCTGTTGGGTGATAATGGAAATCATGTGATTATCTTTAGACCAGTGAGTACCTATTGGAATTGTTTCTGCTCCTATGATATGCCAAATGCCCCTGACACCTGCACATGCAACTTAAACAATTTTGTAAGTAGATTTGACACCTGGCGAACGGTGAAGATAGTGGCACGTAACAACAAGTTTAATGTTTATCTCGATTCCATTTTTGTTGATTCCCTGGATTATTCCTATGCAGGGCCTATGAACAAATTATATGGATTTTCGGTGGTGCTATTCACAAGAAACAATAAACCCGGCGCTATTGACTGGATACGCTTGTATGACAGCACTGGAACTATCCTGTATAATGAAGAGTTCAATGATCCTAAAAATTTTGATCATATTTCAGAAACGCAGCGTTGCAATACCGCCGGTTGCGATGCAGCATTCACTGATTTTTTTAATCAGCAAAAAGGAACCAACTATACCTACCGGCAGATAGATTCTTTATACCGTAAAACCTGTGGTATGCCACTTAATGTTTGCGGTAAAAGTTTTTCAGATACATTAACGAATATTGTTTCCGATTTTGTAGAAAACAAAGTTGCGTGTATTCCTGAAAACTGGCATATCGAGACTCCTGGTCAGATTAATCAATGGTCAGATTTTATCTTGAATGGAAGTACTCATATCTCTGATTCCGTCAAACTGGAAAACCCTGGTGGACTTGCGTTCCGCTAT
>JADZFY010000192.1 GCA_020854215.1 Chitinophagaceae bacterium
CGGAACGCTGATTTGCACTGATTTTTTTAAAGAATATCCGCGTTGCTCGCATCCGTGTTATCCGCGTTCTAATACAATAGCACGCGGATGACGCCGATCCGCCTGTGGCGGAACGCTGATTTGCACTGATTTTTTTAAAAATATCCGCGTTGCCCGCATCCGTGGTATCCGCGTTCTAATACAATGGCACGCGGATGACGCTGATCCGCTGGTATCGGAACACGGATTTGCACTGATTTCGTAATTGAGTATCTGCGTTGTGTACATCCGTGGTATCTGCGTTCTAATACAATGGCACGCGGATGACGCTGATCCGCTGGTGGCGGAACACGGATTTGCACCGATTTTGTAATAGATTATCCGCGTTGCCCGCATCCGTGTTATCCGCGTTCAAATACAATGGCACGCGGATGACGCTGATCCGCCGGTGGCGGAACACGGATTTGCACTGATTTTGTAATTGAGTATCCGCGTTGCCCACATCCGTGTTATCCGCGTTCTAATTCAATGGCACGCGGATGACGCTGATCCGCTGGTATCGGAACACGGATTTGCACCGATTTTGTAATAGAATATCCGCGTTGTGTACATCCGTGTTATCCGCGTTCTAAAAGCCGGCATCAAACCATTAATTTAATTGTACTTTTTTTTCAACACCGACACCTGATCCTGCAGATTGTTTACTAACGAGGCGAGCTGATTTACATCCCAGCGCTGCTGACTGGCCACCTTTGATATCACCATTTGCGCCTGCCATAGTTCCAAAATATCCTCTGAATTCACCTGATAGGGTTGGTAAGAAGGATTGTCGCTCACCAGTGTGATTTTACTTTTATTGCGATTATTTTTTTCAATGCGCTTGTAAACGATTCCCTCACTCCGTGAAATGACAATAAATGCATTACTGCTTTTGGCTTCGTCAAGACTATTGATTTTTTCTCCAACGATCACTGAACCACTTGGGGTCGGCAACATACTATCGCCCACAATTTCAAAGGCCCGGTAATTACCTCCGGTAAGCATTGGCAGGGTAAAGGTGTTCAATTCATCAATGAATTCCGTATCTGCATAGCCAGCCAGATAACCTGCTGCAGCTTTTACCGGCACAAAATGAATCAGATTGTTTTCCGACATCAGCTTCTGCTGCCTGCGTTTAGCCAGATAGTTTCCCTTCACCTCACTCAGATCTTTGCGCAACAAGTCGTCAAGCGTAAGCTTAAACATATCTGCTAATTTTTCAAGCACCTCCATACGCGGATCAGCACGTTCTTCTTCATAAGCGCCCACCAGCGAGCGTTTGATGCCTAATTTATTAGCAAACTCCTCTTGCGTCCAACCGCGTAACTTGCGGAGATATTTTAGATTCTGTCCGGCAATAGATTGTGCCATACTAATTAATTTAGTATGCAATACTACTAATACTATTAGTTATTGCAAAATATTTTTACTAAAAATTTAACCATATCACCTTATTATTTTGACTCAATTTGGGTAGCAATCAAATAATTATGATTTTTACAACTTAAACCTACGCAGCGAATGGCATCTGCAAAACGAAAAAAAAAGGAACCTGTTATTTTAGTGACCAACGACGATGGCGTAGTTGCACCTGGCATCAAAAATTTAGTAGAAGCCGTTCGGGGTTTAGGAAAGATTGTGGTGGTAGCACCAGACAAACCGCAATCTGGTATGGGGCATGCCATTACCATTGGATCTCCGTTAAGACTTCAACAAGTGCATTTAA
This sequence comes from Chitinophagaceae bacterium, assembly GCA_020854215.1. Lineage (GTDB taxonomy): Bacteria > Bacteroidota > Bacteroidia > Chitinophagales > Chitinophagaceae > Agriterribacter. The sequence goes on from JADZFY010000192.1 coordinate 1,745, forward strand.
CAGACGGTGTAGATGCCTGGAGTTGTAACGGCACTCCGGTGGATTGTGTAAAACTTGCAGTGGACAAAATATTAGGACACAAGCCCGATATATGCATCAGTGGAATAAACCACGGACCCAATCATTCCATCAATGTTATTTATTCCGGCACCATGAGTGCAGCCATTGAAGCCTCTATTGAAAGTATCCCTTCTATCGGATTTTCACTGCTCGATTACAGCATGGAGGCTGATTTCAGTGCGGCTCGTAAGTATGCCAGAATTATCATTAAATCCGTCATGAAACGAAAAGCAGATAAACACCTTTGCCTAAACGTAAATTTTCCGGCGGTGGACGAAAGCCTGATTTGTGGTATAAAAGTTTGCCGGCAGGCTTATGCCAAATATGAAGAAGATTTTATTGAGAGAAAAGACCCCACGGGCAAAAACTACTTCTGGCTTACGGGTGCGTTTGTTAATTTCGACAAAGGAAGAGATACCGATGTTTGGGCATTGGCACACAACTATGTGAGCGTGGTTCCCGTACAATTTGACCTGACCAATTACGTTTTAAAATCCAAACTTGAAAAAACTTTCAAACAGTGAATTTAAAAAAAGACGCCCTGGGATTCGGACTGATTCTTGGATTTTTAGCTCCTGTGCTGAGCCTGATAATCTATTATTTCGTGAAATTTTATCCTTTATTCAGTATTGGTGAAATGTTTGACGCGTTTCATCAAAATAAAAGGCTTATAACGGCCATTAGTATCCCCTGCCTGTTTTTAAATATCCTCATCTTCACCTACTACATTAATATCCGTAAGGATCGCACCGCCAAAGGTATTTTTGCCATGACTTTATTGTACGCCATTGTGGCTTTACTATTTAAATTTGTGGGGTAAAGGACGGATATAAGTCGTGATTGGTAAATAAGGAGATGAGGAATGGAAGATGTGATATGATCGGATTAATACGGAAATCATTACAGCAGGGTAACCTTTCCCCATCAATAGTTTGCAAAAATGAAATACTATATTATTGCAGGTGAGGCATCGGGTGATTTACATGGTTCCAATTTAATTAAAGCACTAAAGCAACAGGACCCCGAAGCCGATATCCGTTGTTGGGGTGGCGATTTGATGCAGGCTGCAGGAGCCCACCTGGTAAAGCACTACCGCAACCTGGCTTTTATGGGCTTTATTGAAGTGGTAAGAAACCTGCGTACCATATTGCGAAACCTCTCGTTCTGCAAAAAAGACATAATTGCTTTCCGTCCAGATGCCATTATTCTCGTGGATTATCCGGGCTTTAACCTGCGCATTGCCCAATGGGCAAAGGCACAGGAGTTAAGAGTAATTTATTATATATCTCCGCAAGTATGGGCATGGAAGGAAAGCCGCGTGAATATTATCAGGAATTGCGTTGATAAAATGCTGGTGATCCTGCCCTTTGAAAAGGATTTTTATAAAAAATGGGATTACCCGGTTGAATACGTCGGACATCCATTGGTAGAAGTAGTAAATGAATGGCAGGTACAGCATCCTCATTTACAAAAATCAAATACAATCGCTTTGTTGCCGGGAAGCCGCAAACAGGAGATATTAAAAAAACTACCGGTAATGCTTGAAGTAAGCAGGTTTTTTCCGGATTATGAATTTGTGGTAGCCATGGCGCCGGGAATGGAAAAAACTTTTTACAACAACCTGCTCAGCGGGTATCAAAATGTGAAGGCGGTAACCGGTAAAACCTATTCCCTGTTAATGCAATCTGTAGCCGCTCTTGTTACATCAGGAACTGCTACACTGGAAACCGCACTATTTGGCGTACCCGAAGTAGTGTGTTACAAAGGCAGCACCATTTCGTATGAAATTGCCAAACGGGTGATAAAGATCAAATATATTTCATTGGTAAACCTTATTATGGATAAGCCCGTAGTGAAAGAATTGATACAACATGAACTTACGGTACAAAATGTAAAAGAAGAATTGCAGGACTTACTAACCCATACCGGGCGTATTGAACAAATGAAACAGGATTATGTTGCGTTAAAAAACTTACTGAGTGAAGGTGGAGATGCGTCTTTTAATGCGGCAACGTCCATCAGCAACTTCTTGCGAGGCGAATAATCATTACCACTATTGCCAACAGAAAAAGAAAAATGGAAATACGGTTAATGCCGTGCATATACTTAATCAATGACCCGGGCTTATCTTCTTCTTTTTTTTTCTTTAGAAAAAGGTATTCTTCAATTTGACGCCAGACTCCCATTGTATTTTTCTTTTTTTGTTGACACTACAAAGCTACTATCTAAAATAGTAAAGGAAAATTTTCCTATTGTTGAACTCCCAGCCCTCCTGTAACTCCGTTTTCACACAATTGTCACTCCATCTTCATACAATTGTCACTCCGACGAAGGAGGAGTCTGCTCCCTCTACCTGCAATGCTATTGGATGAATGCCTCCCCTCCTTCGGCGGGCAAGCTGCGTCGGCATGACAGACAAGAGTAACGATGTTGAGCATTTGCAATACAGCCCAACAACCCACCACCGCCTGCCACTCCGTTTTCATACAATTGTCACTCCGACGAAGGAGGAGTCTGCTCCCTCTACCTGCAATGCTATTGAATGGATGCCTCCCCTCCTTCGGCGGGCAGGCTCCGTCGGCATGACAAACAGGAGCAACAATGTTGAGCATTTGCAATACAGCCCAACAACCCACCGCCGCCTGTCACTCCGACGAAGGAGGCGTCTGTGACCACATCGTGCAGCATGATTGAATGGATGCCTGTTTATTGTTACATTTGCCCCTTATGAAATACCAGGTAGGCGATACGGTTTTGCTGCTTCATTCGGATGAGGAGGGTCAGATCGTTGAAATCATCAATGAAAAAATGGTAATGGTAAACGTGAAAGGCGTTAAATTTCCAGCGTATCTTGACCAGATTGATTTTCCCTATTTCAAGAGGTTTTCTCAAAAGAATCCCAATCCCAAAAAAACGAAACAGTATGTTGACGATATAAAAAAAGAAAAAAACAATGCCAAATACAAGGTAGGTGAAGGCGTATGGCTTGCCTTTTTACCGGTATTTGACAAAGATGTATTTGACGACGACATCGTAGAAAAATTCAGGATATATCTCGTTAATCAAACAGACCATCCATTTCATTTCACCTATGTTTTATCTCTGGATGGGAAAGATGATTTTGAACTGAACAATGAAATACTCCCCCTCAATGATTTTTATCTGCACGATGTGCCTTTTGAAAATCTGAACGACTCACCAAAGTTCTGGTTTGAGTTCTCCTTATTACAACCAGACAAATCGAAGGTGGACTACTTCGAAACCTTTTTGAAATTGCGGGCAAAACAGGTTTTTCAACGAATTGAAGACATGAAACTCAAACAGGAAGCCAGTTTCTCATACTCCCTGTTTGAGCAGTATCCCGAACGTATCAAAGAAGATAAACCGGATCTGTCGAGGCTTTCAGCAGCAGGCTTTAAAATAAACACTCCCACTAAAGCCAATCAGATTTCACCACCGCGCACGGTGATTGACCTTCATATTGAAAAGCTTACCGATTACTGGCAAAAAATGGACAACGCCGCAAAATTCGACCTACAGCTCAAAACTTTTGAAAAGTACTACGATCTTGCCCTTCAACACCATCAGTCTATGTTGATAGTAGTGCACGGCGTGGGAAGCGGAAAACTTCGTGATGAAATTCATGAAATTCTTCGGCACAAAAAAGAAGTGAAAACATTTGTAAACCAGTTTCACCCTTCCTTTGGTTATGGCGCTACAGAAATATATTTTTGATTGCTACCGGTGCTTCCTTCATCAATTTGCTGAGGTTACTTTGCACAACTTGCACCAGCCCCGGTAATGCCGAAAGGTCTGCACCCCATAAATCCGCATCACCCAATACCTGTTGTAC
>JADZFY010000193.1 GCA_020854215.1 Chitinophagaceae bacterium
GACGTGCCTGTTTTTGCACTCACATTATGGAGCGAAAAATACGATGGCGCACAATTGCGCCAGATAGCTAACCAGGTGGGTTCAGAACTAAAAAAAATTCCTGATATCTCTTCCGTAAATGTTATCGGCGGGCGCAGCAGGGAGTTGCAGGTGGTGCTTGACAAGGAGAAAATGGCAGCGCTGAATGTGGATATTGCCTCTGTGCAGCAAATGATACAGGCACAGAATGCGCAAATGCCTGCAGGTATTTTAAGAATGCGGGATACTGCTTTTGCAATGCAGACGGGTAATTTTCTTTCTACAGCAGAGGATGTGGAAAACCTCGTAGTGGGAACCAATGGAACGCAACCTGTTTTTCTTAAGCAAATTGCGAGGGTGCGCGAATCTTACGAAACACCTGCCAATTATGTAAGCTTCGGTTACGGAAAAGCCAATGATAAAGAACAGAAAATTTTTCCTTCTGCTTATCCTGCTGTTACCTTATCGTTCTGCAAAAAATCCGGTTCGGATGCTATGGCGCTTACCCAATTAATTGAGAACAGGTTGCAGCAATTGGGAAAAACATTTATCCCTTCCGGGGTACATACTACCGTTACCCGTAACAGCGGAGAATCCGCTTCAGAAAAAGTGGCCGAACTGCTACTGCACCTGGCTGTTGCCATTGTAGCAGTAACTGCTTTTGTAATGCTGGCAATGGGCTGGCGTGGCGGTATGGTGGTTTTTCTTTCTGTGCCGGTTACATTTGCCCTCACCTTGATGGCATATTATTTTCTTGGCTATACATTGAACAGGATTACTCTTTTTGCCCTGGTATTTATTGTTGGTATTGTGGTAGACGATTCGATTATTGTTGCCGAAAATATGCACCGGCATTTTAAATTGAAAAAATTACCCTTCAGGCAGGCAGCTATTTTCGCAATTAACGAAGTGGGCAACCCCACCATACTGGCTACTTTTACAGTTGTGGCAGCCGTATTGCCAATGGCATTTGTAAGCGGCATGATGGGGCCATACATGGGGCCTATGCCCATTGGTGCTGCTATTGCCATGATGCTTTCGCTGATTGTAGCGCTCACCCTCACGCCCTACCTGGGGTACATTTTTCTGCGGGAAAAGGAAAAAGCAGGTAAGCCGGTAAAAAAAGGGACAGTGCTGGAAGAAACTACCATTTACAAAGTATACAAAAAAGTAATGGAGCCGATGCTTCAAAACCGTAAACGCCGATGGGGCTTCATGATTGCCACAGCACTCGTACTGTTGGGTACTTTCGTGCTTTTCTATACCAAATCAGTTGGGGTAAAAATGCTGCCTTTCGATAACAAAAATGAATTCCAGGTGGTTGTTGATTTGCCTGAAGGAACTACACTGGAAAGGACGCAGGCACTCAATTCCGAAATTGGCAATTACCTGGCACAACAGCCAATGGTGCGCAACTTCCAAACTTATTCCGGAACAGCTTCACCCATTACTTTTAGCGGGCTGGTGAGGCATTATGATATGCGTCGCGGCGATAATGTAGCCGACATCCAGGTAAACCTGGTGGATAAAAAAAACCGTTCCGTTCAAAGCCATGAAATTACCAGGCAGATGCGTGGTCCCATTCAGCAGATAGCCGCAAAATATGGTGCTAACATTTCTTTGACAGAAATTTCTCCGGGACCTCCTGTTCGTGCAACGCTGGTGGCTGAAATTTACGGACCAGATGAAAAAGAGCAGATAAAAGTAGCAGCGCAGGTAAAAAAACTTTTACAAAACACGCCCGATGTAGTTGACCTCGACTGGAGCCTCGAAGCAGATCAACCGCAATACCTTTTTGAGGTTGACAAGGAGAAAGCAATGAGAAACGGTATTTCCCCGGCAGAGGTGGCGATGGCCGCCAATGCACTCATTTCAGGCGCTTCTGCCGGATTGTTGCATAAGCCCGATGCTTATGAGCCGGAGAACATTCGCCTGCAGGTACCGGAGTCTGATAAAAACAACTTGCTGGCACTAAACACACTTCCTGTTAAGGGGCAGACGGGTAACACCGTACCATTGGGAAGTTTGGGCGAATGGCAGCGAACTACAGTGCCCCAAAGTATCAACCGTAAAGACCAAAAACGGGTTATTTATATTTCGGCAGACATGGCCGGCAAACTGGAAAGTCCTGTGTATGCCATTTCTGCAGTATCCGAAAAGCTGAACCAGGTAAAGTTGCCCAAAGGTTATCACATCAACGAAGAGTATACCCATCAGCCCCAAACGGAAGATGACTATACGGTAAAATGGGATGGTGAATGGCAGATAACCTATGAAGTGTTCCGCGATTTGGGGGCAGCGTTCGGCGCGGTGCTCATCATCATATACATACTCATTGTGGGCTGGTTCCAAAACTTTACAGTACCGCTGGTAATGCTGTCTGCTATTCCTTTATCGCTGATTGGTATCATACTGGGTCATTGGACGATGGGGGCGTATTTCACCGCAACCTCCATGATTGGATTTATTGCATTGGCAGGTGTGATGGTGCGCAACTCTATCCTGCTTATTGATTTTATTAATTTACGGTTGAAGGAAGGAGAAACGCTCAGGCAGGCGATTATTGAGGCGGGTGCTGTGCGTACCATGCCCATCCTGCTCACTGCAGGAGCAGTGGTATTAGGTGCGGTAATCATCCTTACTGATCCCGTATTTCAGGGATTGGCTATTTCTCTTATGGGTGGAACGCTTACATCCACATTCCTTACGTTGATTGTAGTACCATTGCTCTACTATAAAATGCTGAAGAAAAAATATAAGGTATAAAGAATAAAACCCGTTAGAACCCAATCTTTCATAGCCGCAATAAAAAATGATTTCGCCATCTTAAATTGAAAACATGAAATTACTATTGGTAACAGCCATCCGTGAATGTCAGAAAGCGGTTGACACTATTTTTGACAGCAATGGCATCAAAAAATATAGTCTCACAGATATTTATGGCATAGGTAACAATAGCAAACCTGATCATACAGGCAACTGGTTCGGCAGATCTGTTGCTAACGAGAATCTGTTTGATTCCGTTATGCTGTTTTGTTTTACCGAAGATTCCGTCGCCCAGAAAACATTGGCAGATTTAAAAACATATAATGAGACACAAAAACCGGCATTTCCGCTAAGAGCGTTGATCTTACCTGTTGAAGAAAGTATTTAATAAAACACATTTCGATATGAAAAGAGAACGCACTATCCGCATCGTAGCCGGCACCCTGGTTTTAACAGGAACACTTTTGTCGTATTTTGTAAATACAACATGGATTTGGTTGTCCGTGTTTGTGGGTGCCAATCTGCTGCAGTCCGGTTTTACCAACTGGTGCCCGTTAGAAAAAATCCTGATTGCTATTGGTAAACAAAAGCAAAAACCAATTTGTGGTAAACTTTCCTCCGAAATAAATAGTAAGCTATAGTGCGAAACATCCGCGTTGGGCTACTCCGGTATTTGTGTGTCTGGAATTACATATTGTCTTTTGCCAACTGTACCTGCTGTCAGGCGGGATGATAGCGCTCTCTTGAATATCGCCCTTTTGCTTTTGTTCTTCACTTACAACGTTACCGGAGGGCTTGCTTTTGGAACTCATTTCCCCCGCTTCATTCACTATACAGATTTGTATTGCATAGGCTACCGGCTACGAAAGTACGGCAATATCCTCTTTCATATCGTGCAGGGTTTTAGCAACGTTTTCGTATGCTAATGCCCCGAATCTTTCCTCCTTACCAAGATAGCGGTAACAATCTGCCATGCGATGAAAGATGGAAGCGAGAGCCTCATCATTATGCGGAATTGATGTGAAGCGTAGTGTATCCGTCATATCCTTTTGAGCCTTGTTTAAATAGCCTATCAGGAAAACGAATAGGACCCTTAACAAAAACAACAAGCATTAATATCCATGAACAAACCGGTGAGGACGATCAAAGTTTTTAGTGATAGCTGTCAGTGTTTTTCATTGCAACCAATGGTAGTTTCGTATCTAAAGTGTTTTATATGAAGAGTGCTGTTACTTCGGAAATAAAGGAGATTCTGAATTCCGTTCATTATCGCCCTGCGGTGTCAGTTATTCTGCCGTTTGAACCTAAAATGAGTTTGAAAGAAGAACGGGGAGTGATACGGAATTTGTAGATGACGGTGTTTTGAAAGACCATAATCACATTGCACTAATACAATATTATTAAACACTAAAAGGAAATTATGTTATGAAAACAATAGTTGCCCCTACCGATTTTTCAGATATTTCTCTGAATTCCGTCAATTATGCTGCCGACATGGCCTGTGTTACCAGCACCGAATTGTCATTGTTGCATGTTTGTGTTATGCCATTGTCCTTCAGCGAAGTGCCTGTTCCTGCTTACAGTTTGGAACAGGTGATGAATGATGCCGAAGAGCGGCTGAAGCAGTTACAAGAAAAAATTTCCACAAGAACAGGCGGACGGTTGAAGGTTAATACTGTTGTAAGGCAAGGTACTGTAGTGCGGGAAATAGATGATTATTGCGCTGATGTAAATGTTTATGCGGTAGTAATGGGAGCAGAAAGCGCCGGGAAGTTTGAGAGATTCTTATTCGGTGGAAGAACGATTGAAGCAGTGAAGCAGTTACGATGGCCGTTAATTGTGGTACCTCCGGATGTCAAGTTTTCCAGCATACGACAAATCGGCCTGGCCTGCGATTTCAAAGATGTGGTGGATACCATTCCGGTTAAAGAAATTAAGAGCATGGTGAACGAATTTGGTGCAAAGTTGCATGTGTTACATGTAAGTAATGAAATCGGTGAAGTATTCAGCGATGAAACAGTGGAGGAATCCGGATGGCTGCAGGAGATTATTGGCGATATGAACCCCAAATATCATTTTATAAAAGGTATTGATGCAGACAATAGAATTATAGAATTTGCTGAAAAGAACAAACTCGATTTATTAATTATTATTTCTAAAAAGCGGAACCTGTTCACTAAAATTTTCAGGAATAGTCATTCAAAAGGATTGGTATTGCACAGTCATGTGCCGGTAATGGTTGTTCAATGAGTTGAAAGTTTAGTAAATATTATTAATCCTCAAATTCGTCATTTTATGGGAAAGGTTTTTCAAGATAAAGTAGCCATTGTTACCGGTGGCAGCTTTGGCATCGGAAGGGCAACAGCTATTGCATTTGCAGCAGGCGGAGCCAAAGTGGTAATTGCAGACTGGACGGAAGATAATGAAACACTTAGTAGAATTAAATCAGCAGGCGGCGATGCCATTTTTTTAAAGTGCGATGTATCCAATGAGGCAGATGTAAAAATGCTGGTGGATAAAACTATAGCGCAGTATGGCAGATTGGATTATGCTTTCAACAATGCAGGTGTTGAAGGGCTTTCGGCCCCTACGCATGAATGTACCACAGAAAACTGGGATAAAACAATTGGCGTGAACCTGAAAGGGATATGGCTTTGCATGAAGTATGAAATTCCGCAAATGCTGAAACAGGGGAAAGGCGCCATTGTAAACAATGCATCCATTGCCGGGTTAGTTGGTTTTGTCAACATACCCGCGTATGTAGCGTCGAAACATGGTGTGATAGGTCTATCCAAAAATGCAGCGCTGGAATATGCAAAGCATGGCATACGGGTAAATGTGGTGTGTCCCGGCGTAATCAAAACACCCATGATAGACCGCTTCACCGGGAAAGATAAAGAAGTGGAAAAGCAATTTGCCGGACAAGAACCGATTGGAAGAATGGGCGAACCGGAAGAAGTAGCCAATGCAGTTACCTGGCTTTGTTCTGATGGGGCATCATTTGTTACCGGTCACCCAATGGCGGTGGATGGCGGCTGGGTGGCGCAGTAATGATTTCGTTTCAGTACTTATTCTTAAAACCAGAAATACATAAAACGTTTTTGGCTGTTTTTGATGGGTTCAATATGTCGAAAAGTACATTAGACCATGCCATACAAATGACGCAGGTTGCCAATGCCAGCCTGGTGGGAATATTTCCGGATGATGCTATTTATTGTAATAATAATGTGACAAAAGTAATAAGGTCAAATACGAATTATGATGAAAGGATGAAGGAACTGGATGCAAAAGATAGGAAGAAAAGGGACGAGGCCGCACAGCAGTTTCAGAAAGTATGCAGCAAAGCCGGTATCCGTTATTCCATACATAGAGATAAGGATATTGCCATTAATGCACTGAAGCAGGAAAGCATGTTCGCCGACCTGATGGTGATTAATGAATCTGAAACATTAGCCAGGCACAAACAGAAATCGCCTACCCGGTTTATGAAAGATTTACTAAGTGATGTACAATGCTCTGTGCTGGTAGTACCAGACCAATTTAAACCGGTTGACAAGGTTGTATTGTTGTATGACGGTGGACCTTCCTCCCTGTATACCATAAAAATATTCAGCTATTTGTTTGGCGCGTCCATGGATTTGCCGGTAGAAGTGATTACAGTAAAAGAACATTATGTGGCCACCTCAAGAGTGACCAATAATAAATTGATGAGGGAGTTTATTAAAGGTCATTTTCCCAGGAAAAATTATACTAAAACTAGGGTAGTGCCGAAGAACAAATAACTGGATACCTGAGGAACCATAAAGAAAATGAACTGGTGGTGCCGGGCGCCTACCGCCGTAGTGAACTAAAGCGCTGGTTTAAGACCAGTATGGCCGATACACCAATGAAGGAACTGGATACGCCATTGTTTATCGCACATAATAAGTAATCATCATTAAGCACCTCTAAAATTATTATTGCCATGCTTGCTTTACAATCAAATTCAAAAACTAACCTGTTGCCGGTTGTTCGTGATGATATTTTTAGCCCGCCGTTAATAAAGTCACTGGTATATAAACCCATACTGCTAACCCATGAAAGAAAAATTACGGGACGCAAAGCACTCAAAACCCGTAATCAGTTTTCATCTATGGGATTAGTAATTCCATTTCAACCCAGCATGTGGGATGATAACACCATTGAGGCAGCTTTAAACAATACCTTGCACAAGGTAAAGACAAGAATGAAACAAAATTACAGTGAAGAATGTACAAGCAAAGTATTAACGAGGCTGCAAAAATTATTTAATGATCTTAATTTTAATACACATCGAAAAAGTGTGATGGTTATACTTACACCGACAGAAGAAAAGATCATTTATCTCAGTTTCCCGGTGAGGCCCGTGGTGTTTTTCAGCAGATCGGCATCTGTAATTGACCTGGCAGCAAACATACTGCAGGAAGCAACTTTTTATTATTTGATTTTAAATCAAAAGAACGTCAGCTTATTCGACTATAGCAATAATAGCCCTGGCAAAGTGTATGAAAAAAACGGATCTAATACAGACGACTTATACAAGCAAACTTCTGCCATTATTGAACTGTTGAATAGCGAAAATGAAAAGCCCGTTTTTATTACCGGAAACCCTAAGATGGTGGCGCGATTTTGTAACAGCACATTTTATACTGAAAATTATTTTCCATTGCTGAATCATAAAGCTCCATTTAGCAGTGAAATCATTCAATCACTTGTAAAAGAAATTACAGGACACTGGAAATACTGGAGGTCAAAAATTTTTGCAGGAAAGCTACTGCTGGCTCAAAAAACAGGAAAGCTCACTTCGCATACAGAAGCTGTTGTGCAGGTTTTGCGTAAAAGTGCAGATGGTTTATTGCTGATAGACAAACGGCTGAAACAGCAACTTCAAAAGCCGGGGAATGGTATTTTTCAAATAGCAGAAGAATTGACAGAACTGATTGAACAATTCCTGGCTAGGGGAAACCGCTTTGAAATTATGGAAAACGGTCTTCTGAAAGATTTTGGCGGCATTGTATTGCTGCAAAGCAATAGAACAGACAGCATGGAACAAAGGTTAAACATCAGGTATACAAAAGCCGGGGTTAGTTTATTTTAAGAGCTTAATAGTAAACATTAAATTAAATGAAATGAACCATGAAAAATTTCGGGCAAATTCATAACAACCGCGATGAAAATTTTATGGTGAATTCCATGTGACCAAAGAGCAACAAAAATATACACGTGAAAAAAATCGTAGTACCAACCGATTTTTCAATCTGCGCCAATAATGCAGTTGATTTTGCTGTTCAATCAGCTAAAATATTACCGGCAGAAATAATACTTCTTCATGCCTTTGAAACAATGGGGAATGTTTATACCGACTATATGGGGGTAAACAAAGAATTCAACCAGTCAATGCTGAATGATATAGATCAAAAACTACAACAGGTTAAGAAGAGTATTGAAGAAACTGATGGGGTAAATGTAGGCACTAAGATATACAGGGGTCCGGCAAAAGATGCCATTGTGGAAACTGCTATTGCCGAAAATGCCGACCTGATAGTAATGGGCACTTTAGGTGCAACCGGCTTAAAGGAAAGAATATGGGGTAGCAAAACGGCTTCTATTATTGGCAGCACTTCTGTACCTGTTATGGCCATACCCTATGAATATGCCTGGAAGAAACCCGGGAAAGTGCTGCTAGCGACTAATCATTTTGAGGAAAATTCACCCGTCCTTGATTATGTATTTGAACTCGCCGGATTATACATGGCGCAGGTGCAGGTGGTTGTATTTACAGATGAAGATGATGATAAGGCAGCTACCTATATGGAGCATTTGCGTAGAACTCAACAATACGAAAGATTACTGAAGCAGCAGTATAATGAAGAAACACTTATTGCCACACATCTTTACGGATTGGAATTTGAAGAAACACTTCAGAGACATATTGAAGAACAGGATATAGATATATTGGTCATGATTACTTACCAGGAAAAGGATAGTATTAGGAAAAGAATATTCAACCCAAGTAAAACAATAAAAATGAGTTATCAAACCATTGTTCCTCTGCTGGCCATACCGGCAAAATGGGAAGTCGAAAATGATTTTAGTAAGATATAAGTGATTATAAAATGAAACGCATATTAGTGCCCACTGATTTTTTACCCACTGCAGAAAAGGCTTTTCGTTTTGCATTGGATTTGGCTGCAAGGGCTAAGGGTACGATAATACTGTATCATACTTATACTTCTGTTGAAAGCGCTTATATAGGTACGGAAAAAACAAGAAAACAATACAATGCTCAAAGCGAAGCGAATATTGTAAAAAGGCTGCAGCGGCTCAAAAAGAAAGTATTGGGTGAGTCAAATGAAGTAGCCGTATCAACCATCGTTGGCCGTACGCCGCTTATAGATAACATTCTTGGTTTTGCAGAGCATAACCATATTGACCTGATAATAATGGGTACACAGGGAGCCGGCAGTTTGAAAAAAAAAATTATTGGGTCGGTGGCTGCACGGGTTATAGAGCAATCGGATTTACCGGTATTACTTGTGCCCGCAAAATATGAATAGGAAACGCCAGTACAAATTGTTTTTGCTACCAACTTTGAGCCTTCAGATAAGTATGCTTTAACATTGGCAGATGCTATAGCAAAACTATACAGTGCAGAAATAACGGTTCTTCATTTTCTAAACGTTTACGATACAGAATCAGAAAGAGAAAAGAAGAGAAATGATTTTGACAACTATTCTTACTCCCTGCAAAGAGTATTTAATGAATCTAACATGAAATTTCACCTGTTAGAAACAGCATCAGTTATGGAAACACTGGAAACACTGAATAGCAAATTCCCTTATGATATACTGGCAATGGTGCGGCGGAATAAGACTTTTATTGAAAGATTCTTTATAAAAAGCTTTACACAAAATATGGCCTACATCACTAAAAAACCGTTGATAATAATACCGGATGAAGAGTAAGGAAATTAATTGTACACATTTAAAGAGATTGAATTATGAATGCATATACCATTCCCTTTAGTCAAATCAATCTTACGCACTTGCCGCAGGTAGGTGGTAAAAATGCATCGCTTGGCGAAATGTTCAATAAACTTCATCCCCTCGGCATTGAGGTGCCGGATGGCTTTGCTGTAACGGTTGAAAGTTACAGGGAGTTTCTGAAGCACAATAAACTCAACGAATCGCTATGGCAGCTATTGAATACAATTGACAGCAAATCCCTTTGTACTCTTCCTGAAGTTGCTCTGCAATGCAGAACACTTGTTGCAAATGCTGCCTTTCCCGATATAGTGAAGAATGAAATAATAAAGGCATACCGCCTGTTATCGGGTAATAGAAATAATTTATCGGTGGCAGTTCGAAGCAGTGCAACGGCGGAAGATTTACCAACGGCCAGTTTTGCCGGACAGCATGATTCATTCCTCAACATAAAAGGGGAAGAAAATTTGTTGAGCGCCGTGCATAGATGTTATGTATCCTTGTTCAACGACCGGGCGATAAAGTACCGGATTGATAATGGGTTTGATCACATGCAGGTGGGTTTGTCTGTGGGGGTGCAGTATATGGTGCGTTCAGACGAAGGTTGCGCCGGTGTAATTTTTACTATTGACCCTGAAAGCGGATTTGAAAATGCAATATATATAACAGGCGCCTGGGGTTTGGGGGAAAATGTGGTGCAGGGCGCCGTAAACCCTGATGAGTACTGGGTGTTCAAACCTACGCTGTTGCAGGGAAAAAATGCCCTCATCAGCCGGAAGAAAGGAGAAAAGGAACATACAATGGTGTATGATGAAACGGGTGAATCAGGAAAGCCAGTCAAAAATATTAACACTCCCCCACATAAGCGAACCGCCTGGATTTTATCTGACGATGAAGTATTGCAGTTGGCTAAATGGAGTTATGAAATTGAAAAGCATTACGGGCTTGCAATGGATATCGAATGGGGAAAAGATGGTATCAATAATAGAATGTACATCTTGCAGGCAAGACCCGAAACGGTACACTCTCAAAAAGAGCATGGCAAAGTATATTCATATAAGTTAAAAGAAAAGGGCAGGGTGCTTTGTAAAGGGAAAGCCGTAGGTAAAAAAATTATCAGTGGCAGGGCCTGTATTATTCATTCGCTTAGTGAGGCAAATAAATTGCAAAAGGGTGATATACTGATAGCTGATATCACCAACCCGGACTGGAATTCACTTTTGCGCAAAGCAGTTAGTATTGTTACCAATAAAGGAGGACGCACCAGCCATGCTTCCATTGTTGGCCGTGAGTTGGGCATTGCAGCAATTGTTGGTACCGGCAATGCCACACAGGTAATTAACGACGGGCAAATTATAACCGTAGCCAATACCGAAGGCGATGAAGGTCATGTGCTCGATGGCAATGTACCCTTTGAAGTGCTGACTACCGACTTATCAACAGTGCCCAAGGTGGAAACTACTCCATTATTTATTCTGGCCGACCCTGGGAGGGCCTTTGAGCTTTCACATTATCCTGCAAAGGGCGTTGGCCTGTTGCGCATGGAATTTATAATCAACAACAGTATCCTTATTCATCCGATGGCACTGGTACAGTTTGACCAGCTACCGGAAAGTCCGGTAAAAAGTATCATTGCGCAAATGACAACAGGTTACAAAAGTAAAACCGAATATTTTATACACCGGTTGTCAGAATCCATTGCAAAAGTGGCAGCAGCATTTTATCCCAACGAGGTGATTTTACGAATGAGTGATTTTAAAACCAATGAATATGCTTCACTCATTGGCGGGCAGTATTATGAACCAAAAGAAGAGAACCCGATGATAGGTTTCCGCGGTGCCTCCCGGTATTACGATCAGCGTTATTTGCCCGGCTTCGGATTGGAATGTGAAGCAGTGTTAAGGGTGAGAAATGAAATGGGGCTCACCAATGTAAAAGTGATGATTCCATTTTGCAGAACGATTAAGGAAGCAAAGCAGGTTTTACAAACAATGGAATCATTCGGATTAAAACGTGGTCAGAACGGATTGGAGGTATATGTAATGATTGAAATACCGAGTAACGTGATATTGGCCGATAAATTTGCAAAATTATTTGATGGATTTTCTATCGGCTCAAATGACCTCACTCAGTTAACATTAGGGCTCGACAGGGATTCGGAAATTGTCAGCCGCCTGTTTGATGAGAATGATGAAGCAGTAACTACAATGATAGCAGAGGCTATCAGCGCTGCAAAAAATGCAGGCATCAAAATAGGACTATGTGGCCAGGCGCCCAGCGACTTTCCCGAGTTTTCGCAATTCCTCGTTGAGCAGGGTATTCATTCCATTTCGTTTACGCCCGATGCATTGATAAAAGGAATTGAAAATATTTCGAAAGCCGAGCTAACGATGGGAGTAGCAAAAAAGGATTCTGATAAAATCACGGTATTATAAAACAATCATTTACAGTACAAAAGATTTTGAACGCATTTATTTGCTGCAGGCCAACAGGATGAACCATGAACTCCTATTGCTGGAAGATGATCTGAATGAACGGACTGCAGTGCTGGCACAAGGCCATCAGGCTGTAGTGATATCTCCCGGCGATGATGCTTCCACCTCCGTTGTAAAAAAAGTTCATGCAGAGGGTGTAAAATACATTACTGTACCTTCAGTGGGCTATGATAATATAGATATAAAAAAACGGACGAACTGGGAATAGCGGTGGCCAATGTACCTTAGTTTTCACCTTATGCTATTGTTACTCCGCACCAGGCTTTTGCTACACAGGAAGCGCTGTCTGAAGTTGCGGATACTACATTTTATAACCCTGACTGCCGGGCACAATTTAAGGTTACGGAAAATGAGGTTACGGGAAGTGGCATATCTGATGGTTACGTGCCCACTCCCCGGCGAGGAATGAAAGTGAAAAAAATTGCACATAAAGTTTCACCATAAATATCCTTATTAAAGCCAATTGGTAAAAAACCGACGAATACCTAAAAGCAGACAATTTTGAAAATACATCTCATTATTATCATGTAATAATGCATCAGGTTGCACTACATCTTCCACCATCCTGACCACAATCACTATAATTGCTGATTTGATTCATCATTTCATCGCTGAACAATTAATAAACTTTGGAATTAATTTATAAATGTCTCTTGCTCAACACACAAAGCCAGACCTTTGCAAAACCAAAAGAGCCAAATTTTCCATCGCCCGTAATGAGAAAATTTATATCAAAATCAAGTTTTTAAAAATAGTTGCGCAGTTAAAAGTAAGTTCCTACTTTTGTGAGTGAACACTAACTAACATATAAGTAAAATTTCAGAGATATGCAAGAGTTTACGGGCAGGCAAATTGAGATAATGGAAGCGGCAACAACCCGAATTTCCAGGTATGGAATTCAGAATTTGACCATTAAAACGCTAGCCGAAGATATTGGTCTATCTGAACCTGCCCTTTACCGCCATTTTAAAAGTAAAAACGAAATATTGTTGAGCTTGCTGGAATACTTCAAAGCGGAAATGCAAAACCGTATTCAATTTATTCCATTTAAAAAAGAAGATACTTATGCCGAAAGGCTTAGATTAATTTTTAATTCGCAATTGCAAACATTCACCAATAAACCGGCTATCGTAAGTGTAATTTTCGCAGAAAGCATTTTTCATTTTGATGAAAGTTTAAGCAGTAAAGTGGCTGAAATTATGGATATGATGCAGGACTATGTGAAAGCTAATATCACAAAAGGTCAGGAAGCCGGACAATACAACAAATTAATTGGTGCTTCTACGCTCACCACAATTATTATCGGGGGAATGAGAATGACGGTATTGAAATGGAAACTTTCAAAACATAAATCAAACCTCGTTAAAGACGGAAAAACCATTTTAGACGGGATGCTAAAAATGATTGAAAAATAAGAATATGAAACCTCAACATAAATTTACTCCTTTTCATAGGTTATTGCATTGGATAATGGCAATTGCGATGCCCATTTTATTCATTACTGGCTTTTTGAGGATGTATTGGATGAATAAGAATAAAATTGTTGCTGTGATTGAAAGTAAAACATCGGCAATTCCAAAGGAAGAAATGGCAGATATTGCTAAAACAATTCGAGAACCTATGTGGCAATGGCACGAACTTTTTGCTCACATTATGATTTTTTCTTTCATTGCTCGCATTATCTATATGATTGTAAAGGGAATACGATTTCCAAATCCATTCAAAGTTAATCAATCAATTAAAGAACGCTTACAGGGGTTTACTTATGTGTATTTTTATTTGTTTGTAGTAGTTTCTGCGTTTACAGGAATTTGCATTGAAAAGGATTTATTCTCTACTTACCACGAGCAAATTGAAGCCGTTCATAAATGGGGTATTTATTGGTTTCCCATTTTCATTCTATTGCATTTAGCAGGGATTGTTGTTGCCGAATTTTCAAATAAAAAAGGAATTACCTCTAAAATGATTGGAGGGGATTAAATCACTATCAAACAAAAATAATTTATATGGCAACATTTGAAAAAGAAACAGTATTCAACCTTGAAGAAATGATTGAATACACAGAGGGAGGCGTTATCAGCAAACAGATAACTAAATGCAAAGGTGGAAATCTGACTTTGTTTTCATTTGACAAAGAGCAAGGCTTATCAGAACATAAAACACCTTTTGATGCAATTGTTCAAATTCTTGATGGTAAAGCAGAAGTAACGATAAACGCTAAAGTGCACCATCTGAAAAAAGGTGATTGTATTATTATGCCTGCCGATATTCCTCACGCATTAAAAGCAATTGAACGCTTTAAAATGTTGCTGACAATGATAAAACAAGAATAATCTAAACAATATAATAATGAACGGTAAAAACAATATCGCAATAGGGTTTCTGACAATGGGCTTTTTTATGCTATACGGATTTCTATTGATTTATCTCCGTGATTTTGCACCTAACGCGAAAGAATGGGCAGAATCATACAGTATTGGTAAACATTTTGAGGCAAGACTTGCTCATGTGCACGGCAACTTATTTGCTTTTTTAAATATTTTGATTGGCTACTTATTAATTCAATTTAGAAATAAACTGAAACACATAAAAGTGATTTCCGGATTAGCCCTCGCAGGATTACTAATGCCAATAGGGATATTATTAGAAGTATATTTAGGATTACCCCCAATTTTTGTGCTGATAGGTGCGATGTCAATGACAGCATCGGTAGTATGGTTAGGCGTGTCCTTCTAAAAAATAGAAAAATTAGTTGATTTATAAATTGCACTTATGAAAAAATATCTTCCATATATATCTACTCCTATTTTAGCAGGCTTTGGTCTTTTAACTTTATTCCTTAGCTCTTCCGTTATTTTTGACTGGTTTGGTATAAGAGCCAAAGAGGGCAATTATGTATTGTTTGTGGTTTGGGCAAATTTTATCAGCAGTGTGCTTTATCTTTTTTCAGCCTATGGATTTCTAAAGTCCGAAAATTGGACTTTTAAATTGCTTTCTGCTTCCACAGTCATTTTGATTATTGCGTTTTTAGGTTTGCTTGTTCATATAAATTCGGGAGGCATCTATGAAACAAAAACTGTTTTCGCAATGATATTCAGAATTGGTGTTACCATAGCTTTCACGGCTATTGCTTATTTTTCAATCAATAAAAGGAAATAAAAAAATTTATCCCATTATGTTAGTGAATACTCGCAAACTTATATTTGGCTTGATAGTTTTATCGGGTTGGAATGTAGCCCAAGCACAAGAAGTTTGGACATTAAAACAATGTATTGATACAGCACAAGTGTATAACAAAACTTTGCAAATCAATCGTAATAACATATTCATCAGCGAACAACGGAAAAAAGAAGCGCATGCTAATCTCATTCCGAAAGCTAATGCCAATGCCGATTACAAGTATTTTATGGAATTGCCTACACAGCTAATGCCGATGAATGCACTCAATCCGCAAGCACCTGAAGGACAATTCAGGGATTTGCAATTTGGTGTGCCACACAACATCAACGCAAATGTACAATTGGCAATGCCTTTGTATAATCCACAGGTTTACGGAGCGATACAAAGTACACAAATAGCCAAAGAACTTACGGAATTGCAATTTCAAAAATCGGAAGAACAGGTTTTGTTTGACATTACAACACTTTATTACAATGCTCAAATCATCGTACATCAATTGGCTTTTTTGGATAGCAATATTGTTAATACCGAAAAGCTACTCAAGAATTTGCAACTCTTGAAAGACCAACTTTTGGCAAAAGGTAGCGATGTGAGCAAAGTAAAAC
>JADZFY010000194.1 GCA_020854215.1 Chitinophagaceae bacterium
AGAACCAGGACGACGATATCCTGCATGTATTCGGCCGCACCAATGGCAATACACGGCAATACTATTACCGCCGTTATGAATATGGTTATTGGACACCCTGGGAAAAAGTAAGTCTTGCCGTGGAAGGCGACCATATCTTCCCCATTGTTTGGAGAAAGAAACTGTTCCTGTTCTGGTTAAACATTTTTGAAAAACCTGTGGAGGTGAATAATAGCTCTACTCCAACCGATATATCAAAAGCAGCGTGGGGCAATCAAAAAAGAATAAATGTGGAGGTGAATATGTGTTGGGGAGAATACTTCAAAGGGAAATGGACCTCGCCGAAATCTACTGAATTAAAAAAGCCGGTGATTATTAACAACCTAAGTTATTTCGAACCCCAAACACTTCTCATATACGGCCGAAAAGAAAGCGTCGAAAATCCACCTGGAAAGTTCCGGGAAAGACTGGTATTTTATTTAAGATACAGAGGTGGCGGAGGTGGAAACAATCGAAATGCTGTTCTCACATTTACTTCCAAAAATGCACCACCGTATATAGAATATAAAGATGACACTGAACTCTATCAAAAAGTAAGAGAGAATTTGAATACTACTTTTTTTTCACCTTATGCAGACAGCAGTGATAAAACCAATCTATACTTTTCCCAGTTCTTTAATCCGGGAAAAGTGTTTAAGGTAAATATTAAGCAGCCATTCGGTGCAACTAAAAATGAAATCACGGAAACCGTGTTGACAAAAAAGGACAAGCTTACCACGAGCTTTGCAGTACTCCCCACCTGGCATCCGGTAGAAAATCAGTTTGAGGCACCGCTTTCTTATGCCGACGAACACAGTACACTCTTCGTAAAACCAGATGAAGAATTATACACTCCACTGAGATTATATGAGGAATATTACCCTGTATATGAAGCGCCATTCCTTTATGAAGAAATACCACTCCTGGTTGACAAACCTATAA
The DNA here is from genome assembly GCA_020854215.1 of Chitinophagaceae bacterium. GTDB lineage: Bacteria > Bacteroidota > Bacteroidia > Chitinophagales > Chitinophagaceae > Agriterribacter. The sequence continues at coordinate 961 of JADZFY010000194.1, forward strand.
AAGGCTGGCCACCCGAAGAAATGGTAGATCCTGCAGAAGAAGTAATCCTTACCGATAAGTGGACATGGAATAAAGAAGCAATCCGAACAAATGCCAATTACAACAAAATGCTTCCAGTAAATGATACCTTCAACTATGAAGGAACGATATTTGACACGGCAGGAAAAAATATCAATGCAGGAAAAGCAAATTTTTAACCCAATCAAAATATTCATACCATGACTCCCTCAAAAAATTTTCATAACACCACAATAAATGTACAGAATGTGTATGCTACAGAAAAATACAAAGCCTGGAGAGATGAGAAAAAAAAGAACAGAAAAGTAACCTATAAGTTTTCTGCACATTATCATCCTTATACGGATGAATTAATAGAAACCCTGAACAGGGATGGCCTTCCGGCTTTACTCGATGCTAAGTATCATAAAAGTCTTGAACAAAACCTCACCAACTGGTATGTGCCGGGCGCTTACAGCGCTTCCCCATTTCCCAAAGAGGAAATAGACGTGAGCGATGACGGACCTTATGCCAATTACAATTGGGAATTACTGTTTCACGCACCGCTCACCGTAGCCGTTCATCTCAGCAAAAACCAGCGATTTGCCGAATCGCAAAAATGGTTTCATTTTATTTTTGACCCTACCAGCAATGATAAATCCATTCCGGCACCGCAGCGCTTCTGGAAATTTTTGCGTTTCCGAAATGAAACAAAAACAGCATTCATCCAGGAAATGCTTACAGCCCTGGCAAAGAATGATGATAATGATCTAAAACAAAGAATAGAGAAAAGCATTCAGGCCTGGCGCGACAAACCCTTTCAACCACACGTAATAGCGCGTACCAGGTACCTTGCCTACCAGTTGAATGTGGTGATGAAATACTTAGACAACCTCATTGCCTGGGGCGATAATCTCTTCAGACAAGATACCATTGAAACACTCAATGAAGCCACACAGGTATATGTGCTGGCAGCAAATATCCTCGGACCCAAGCCTCAAAAAATCCCTCCCCGTGGTAAGCGAACCAACAAAACCTACAAACAATTAAAAGATGCCGGCATTGATGCATTTGGAAATGCCTTGATCGAAATTGAAAATGATTTTCCATTCAATACCAGCCCTACTTCTTCCATCCATGTAGATGAAGGTGGCACTTCCGCCGCATTTGGCATAGGTCGTACCTTGTATTTCTGTATTCCCCAAAATGATAAGCTGCTCGGCTATTGGGATACCGTGGCCGACCGTTTGTTTAAGATCAGGCATTGTATGAATATAGAGGGAGTTGTCCGTCAACTGCCTTTGTTCGATCCGCCGATTGATCCGGGTATGCTGGTAAAAGCCGTGGCGGCAGGTCTTGATATCGGCAGCATTATCAACAACATCAATCAGCCACTGTCAACAGTACGCGGGCCGATGCTTTTACAAAAAGCACTGGAAATTTGTGCGGAGGTAAAATCGTTGGGCGCAGCCTTGCTTTCGGCTTTGGAGAAAAAAGATGCCGAACATATTTCGCTGATGCGCCAACAGCATGAAATCAATATTTCAAAATTGGTACAGGATGTGAAATTTCTGCAATGGAAAGAAGCAGAAGCAGGGACAGAGGCTTTGTTGAAAAGCAGGGCAAATGCTTTTGAAAGATACCGGCATTACAAAAGGATTCTGGGAAACAAAGAAGCTGACCTGGATAAACTGAAAGTAGTAGAACTTGCAAGAAAGGAGCTGAACGAAGAAAATTTTGATGAAGTATATGCGCAGTTTATCAGTGAATATGCCATTGAACTGGCAAGAGAAGATTATCGCAAAGAAACCAGTAGCGGCGGTATCATGGAATTTGCCGGTGAGGTAATAACAGGCTTATTCGGTGGCGAGTTGGGCAAAACTTTACCATTGAACAAAAATGAAAATGCAGAATTGAATATTTTCTTACCTGCATCTGACACATTTGGTACCGCTGCCACCATTCTTAAAGGTGTATCAGCCCTCGTAGGATTGATACCCCAGTTCAATGCGCACGGCACGCCGCTTGGCGTTGGGGTAGCAGCAGGTTTTGGTGGCGTTGAATTAAAAGCCGCAACAGATGGCGCTTCAGATGTTGCCCAAAAAGTTTCAGCGGCTTTTTTATCCAGCGCCGAAAGAGCTTCCAAAATGGCAGGCTATTACCGCAGAGCGGAGGACTATGTATTCCAGGCAAATGCAGCTACATCGGAACTGGTGCAGTATGGCAGGCAAATCGTTTCATCATTGATACGGGAACAGATCACCAGGCTGGAATATGAAAACCATAAAAAACAAATAGAGCAATCAGAAGAAGTGAATGCATTTCTGCATGATAAGTTTACCAATGAAGAACTGTATAACTGGATGCAGGGCGAATTATCAAAAATATATTTTTCATGTTACCAGTTCGCCTACGATGTTGCCAAAAAGAGTGAACAAACGCTGAAGTACGAACTGATGCGTCCGGAGTTCGATGGCCTTGACCTGATAAAATTTGGGTATTGGGACAGCGAGAAAAAAGGATTATTATCGGGCGAATCGTTATACCTCGACTTGAAGCGATTGGAAATGGCCTATCACGAAAACAACAAGCGGGAATATGAAATAACAAAGCACATATCCATTCATCGCTTAGACCCAATGGCCTTGTTGAAACTGAAAGCCACCGGAACATGTGAAATAGAGCTGCCTGAATGGATTTACGACCTGGATAGCCCCGGACAATACATGCGCAGGATCAAGACGGTAGCGATCTCTATTCCATGCATTACCGGGCCGCACACGTCTGTCCATGCAAAATTATCTCTACTGCAAAACAGCATTCGCATTTCTTCATTAAAAGGTGATGATTACAAAAGAGCTGGTTCAGAAGATACAAGGTTCAGAGATTTCAATGGCGCCATTCAAACCATTGTTACCAGCAGTGCACAAAACGACAGCGGTTTATTTGAAACCAACCTGCGTGATGAACGCTACCTGCCATTTGAAGGCGCAGGAGCCATCAGCAAATGGAAAATTGAATTGCCCAACAGCATTCCGCAGTTTGATTTTGAAACCATCGCCGATGTGGTTCTGCATATCCGTTACACTTGCAGGGAAGCCGGCCATTTATCTGTTGCTGCCGGTGATTTCGTAAAAGAAGAAATTCTGCAATCCATTCCGGGTGGCCTTTTACAATTGTATAGTTTAAACAGCGAATTTGCCAATGAATGGAACCTGTTTAAAACTGCCGCAAATAACGCTGATCGGAAACTAACGTTGCAGATCAACAAAAATAATTTTCCATACTGTACAAAATCATTGGGTATGGAGGATGCGCTTACCGCTACGTTTTGCAGTATTGATATGAAAAAGAAGCGGCTTACCATTGCTACGGAAAACCAGGATTTTTCAGGTGATGCTGTTGCGGGATGGAACCTGACTATTGACAATACGAAAGCAGTTCCATTTAATTTTCTGAATAAAGCAAGAACTGAGAACAGAACGGTGTATGTAGTGGTGTCGTATCTGGCAAAATCATAGTGAATAGAGAAGTGCAATTGCCAGGTAACTATCGTTTACCGGCTAAGCAAATTCACCGGTAAAATAAATTCCCACCGGCCCGAATTGTTAAACCCTGTGATATCCGAATCAAAGAGCCGGCTGTAGCGTATCCCAAAACTAACCGGTTGTTGATTCCACCATTTGGTATCAAAAAAAATCTCGGTTCCGGTACTCCTGAATGAAAAAACAGTTCCGGTTCGCAAACTTTTTGCATAAGCATAGTCGAAAAAAAGGTTTGCCCGCACACGCAGGAAATAAACGAGCTGACCAAAGCCCCAATCGGGATACAGCAAAGGAAAGTGATAATTGATACCCACTTTCCCCATCCGCGGGGCATCGGAACTGGTGTATCCTCTTGCAAATGGAAATTCATTGGAAAACCGATATTCATCGGCAGTGTCCCGCACCTGAAAGGCGGCATTTAAAATCACACTATGGTTTATGCCCATACCCGGAAAAGATAAATTTGCAGCGGCAAGCCATTGATTAGCCTTTTGGCCGTTAGTCATAACCCTGTACCTCACACTAAAGCGCTGCGCCCACCGTGGATTGATGTGTTGTACTGCTTTCTGCGTTTGACTTTCCCAATGTGCAGACAACTGCAGATAGCTAAAAAACGGGCTGGAGATACTGTCCTTAAATCTTCCCGTAACCTGCAATTGTTCCATATTAAATGCAGCAGCCAGATTAAGGTATTTATACCACTTCCCTTTAGTGAAATCAAATGGCGCATGTACCCCCACGAATGCATTTAATGCATTCCACCGAATTGTTTTGGTACTGTCTCTTTGACTTCTATTCAGCGTATAAGAGGTGCCGCCGTTTATCCATGGAAACCAGGCGCCCAACCGTCCGCTCCATCCCACTTTATGACTGCCTTCATTTTCATTATATGTATAATCGGCCTGCGATTGAAACGTGTTAAGTATATTCTGTCCGTACAATGTAAAGCTCCATTCCGGTTGTTCATAATAAGGGCGCCAACTGTGAAAATTAAATGGAGCCGACCATTTACTAAATTTTGAAACCGGATAGCGCCCCGCCGGAATATCAGTAAGTACATTTCCTCCGGTTTGCTGTAATGCATGGGGCAAATACAGATCAGGGGCATTGATTGAAGCAGTCTGCATCATGGGTATCCAGTCTTCCGCCTGCAGTTGTTTTGTTTGTAACTGCATCCCCAACGCCGTATAGCTGCTCCACACTAATTTTCCTGAACTACTAATCGCCGGCTGGTATGCCCCTAATGAAGTATTGGTAAGTTTAAAAAGAGAGCGTGTTTTAATATCCACTGCAAAAATATCATCCTGGTGACCACTGCTGGCGGAATAATACAAGGTATCGCCTTTCAACACCGGAAACCCTTTTACCTCATAACTCCAGGGTACAAGATTATCCCATTCACCGGTGAGCACATTGATCATCGCCACCGCCATGAGTCCATGCGTATTTCGTACACAGGAAATAATAAACTCATCATTGTAAAACACAGGGTAAGTGTATAAGAGCGGTTGATCTGCATTTTGTGGTACCCGATGCAACAGCAAGCCATCTTTTGCATCCAGCACGTGCAACTGCGCCTTTTGGTCGGGACTGAATTGTACGGCAACAACTTTACGACCATCCGCAGAAAATCCGGGCTGAAAGTACTTGCTCCTGTGGGTGAGCTGTGTTACCTTTCGGGTTTCCACATCCAACACTTTAATCACATTATAGTCTCTGCCGCCGTACAGTGCGTCCGGCTCATACGCGGTGTACAGGATTTTGCCATCCCGGTACGAATAGTAGTCTTCACGGGCAATATCCTTAACCTTTATCTTTTTATTGCCTTTTGAAGAGAGCATCCACCACGAAGGCAGGCTTCGATAAGTTTTCTTCAACACGATCAGCGAGTCGTTACCGGCAAACCGGGGCAGGAGATAATCTGACACATAACGATCGCTGCCAAACGTAATAGCGCTATCTTGTTCGGAAAGCTCCGATTGTTCCCTGTAAAATTGCTGCGCCTCCGAAACGAATTCATTGAACGCTATCCCCGAATGTTTTTCCAACGCATTCTGAAACGGGTAGAATATTCCCTTAAATCTCACTGCTTCGTCCGTTACCGCCGTCCAGAATTTTTCACCGTATTTCTCACGACCGTATCCCGTTAGCAGGTAACCCAATGCATAATGATCGGGTACGTAATGCCGCATTGATCCGTTACGCAGCTTCATATAACTGTAATGTTTATTTGCCTGCCACAATGACCGGTAGGGATTAAAGAAATCCGGCAGCCTGCCCCTACCCTGCCCGCTTACAGCAGTTTCCTGAAAAACGGCATCGCCTTCAAAGAACCAGTTTGGAATAGCTGCATTGTTGGCCACCGCCTGACCTTCTTCTCCCAGGAGAATATATGCCCATTTCGACAGTCCTTTTCTGTAGTTCATATACTGCTGCACGTGCCTGTATTCGTGAGCAGCCAACTGAGCGGCCCAGGGCAGGCTTCCCAGTTGAAAATTATTGAGTTGCGGAGTGAGATATATCTCACTGCGCCAGGGAGCAAGACCCACATACCCGTTTGACAATGTGGTTTGATTTTGCAATACCATATTGATCTTTCGGTGATCCGTACCTGCTGTTTTTCCGGTATGTCCGTTCAAATAATGGATAATGCCTGCTATGCGTTGTGCAGTGGTATCGAGCCCGCGGGGGAAAATTATCCGTGCCTCCGGTGTATTTACCTGCCGCCATTTTACCGAGGGTGGATTAGCCCCAAACTGTTGGGAGTAGGTAAAAAATCCGGGAAATAAAAGAAGAAATGAAAACAAAACGGTGCGCATGTGCAACAATTACAACTTAAATATACACTCAAATCCCATTTCGGCGGCTGCACATGAGGCGATGATTGGCGCAGTCACCAATCCCACCGGCAGGTAAGCTAAATATTGATTTAAGAAGATTGAATTTATTTTTCATTGCTACTCATTTATTTTATGCAACAAAATCCGGTAAAATTGTACAATTGAATTACCTTCCGTTGCCGAAATTGCGATATCCCGACCGACAAGCCAGCAATTTTTATCCTATGTATCCGGCATCTTTGTAAAACCATTATTCAATTTATGTAAATCATTTTCGCCAGTACCATTTCCTTCAAATATGATCAATGCGATTATTGTAGATGATGAACAACATTGTGTAAACCGGCTGTCGGGCCTACTCAACGATTATTGCGCCGATTCGGTAAATATTCTCGACTGCTTTAATACTGTGGATGACGCCGTATCCGGCAGTCTTATGCTTCAACCCGACCTGGTTTTCCTGGATATGCAGATCCATGATAAAACAGGCTTTGATCTCCTTAAACAGGTCAACGATATCCATTTCGATGTGATTTTTACCACAGCATATGAAAAATATGCTGTTCAGGCCTTTAAGTTCAGTGCTATTGACTACCTGCTTAAACCGGTAGATGCCGATGAATTGCGTCAGGCTGTGGAGAAGCTGGAAAAAAGACTGATGAAAGATGAAATGGCGAGAAAGATTGATGCGCTATTTGACAACATGAAAACAACTCAAACGGCGTTTAAGAGAATAGGCATACCTACGGTAACCGGAATCAACTACATCCCCGTTGGCGATATCGTTCGTTGTAAAAGTGAAATCAACTACACCACTTTTTTTTTGAAGGACCATACCAAAATAACAGTAGCCAAAACGCTAAAAGAGTATGAGGACATTTTATCCGACTATAATTTTTTCAGGGTACACAATTCTCACCTCGTCAATCTTTCTTTCGTAAAAAACTACCATAAAGGCAAGGGCGGATATCTGGTGATGACCGATAACGCTGAAATTGAAGTGTCTATCCGGCGAAAAGACGAACTCCTTAAAAAACTTTCAGGCGATTCGTTGTAATTTTTACGTCCTGTCGCCTATCTATTCATTGTGTTCTAAACGTATTGAACCCGACACATGACAGCACATGACAGCTCTCCCCTTGGTATATTTTACTTTTGAACAACGTTGGCTACCATCACCGGAAAAGGAAATCGCATGCAGATCATTTTAGGAATTTTTTACCATTTTGTAGGCGGCTTTGCGTCGGGCAGTTTTTATACCCCCTTCAAGAAAGTAAAAGGGTGGGCATGGGAAAGCTACTGGATTGCGGGAGGCATCTTTTCATGGTTGATCGTGCCGCCACTTGCAGCCTGGCTCACTATCCCCAATTTCACAGAAATTATCCATACTACACCCGCCGGCACACTCGGCATTACCTATATATTTGGTGTGTTGTGGGGCATAGGAGGACTAACCTATGGATTGGGCGTTCGTTATTTAGGCATCTCTCTGGGTACCAGTATCATCCTCGGATTGTGCATGGTGTTTGGTTCGCTTATACCTTCTGTTTACTATAATCTTTTTCCGGCAACCGGAAAGGACACCTTCAGCATGTTGATCCATTCTCAATGGGGACTCTTTGTACTTTTAGGGTTAGCAGTATGCGTGCTGGGTATTATTTTTTGCGGGAAGGCAGGGATGATGAAAGAACGCGAACTTGGAACTTCGGGTACGGATTCGCATGGCGGGCAGAAGCCAATAAAAGACGAATACAAATTTGGGCTGGGCCTGTTTGTTTCCATTGTTTCAGGCATTTTAAGTGCTTGTTTTAATTTTGGCATTGAAGCAGGAAAGTCAATGGCGCACATTGCAAATGATTTGTGGAAGGCGGCACACCCAGAACAGGGTGAGTTTTTATTCCAGAACAATGTCATTTTCGTAGTTATCCTTTGGGGAGGGCTCACCACTAATTTTATCTGGTGTATGATTTTGAACTCCCGTAATAGAACCTTTGGCGATTACACCAATAAAAAAACGCCGCTGCTGTCAAATTACTTTTACTCCGCTCTCGCCGGCATTACCTGGTTTCTCCAGTTTTTCTTTTATGGCATGGGAGAAAGCAAGATGGGGAACGGAGCAAGTTCCTGGATTCTGCACATGGCATTTATTATATTGGTGGCCAACTTTTGGGGAATCGTTTTAAGAGAATGGAAAGGAGTAAGCAGGGGGACAAAAACAATGATTACCCTGGGGATTCTTACCATTATCGTTTCAGTATTACTGGTAGGCTATGGAAATTCATTAAAATAATAATAAAGTCAAAACTTAAAATCAAGAATATGTCTTCAGCAACAACAAGGGAATTCAAACACGTGAGTTATTTATGGGATGAAGCGAAAGCAGCGTCGCTCGCGGGTGATGAAGTAGGTTTGTTGATCTATCGGTCAAATTTATTAGGTGCCGATTTACGGCTCACCAATTACGGAGGAGGAAACACTTCGTGTAAAGTAAATGCTAAAGATCCGCTTACCGGAAAGGAAACGGAAGTAATGTGGATAAAGGGTTCGGGTGGCGATATTGGCACTTTAAAGAAAAGCGGACTCGCAGCCCTGTATGTTGACCGGTTGAGAAGCCTGACGAATGTTTACCGGGGAATTGAGTACGAGGATGAAATGGTAGAACTTTTTAATCATTGCATTTTTGATCTTAATTCAAAAGCGCCATCCATTGATACCCCTTTACATGGATTTCTTCCATTCAAACATATAGATCACCTGCATCCGGATGCCGCCATTGCGATCGCTGCAGCCAAAGACGGCAAACGCATTACACAGGAGCTTTTTAAAGGAACTATCGGCTGGGTGGGTTGGCAAAGACCCGGATTTGATCTTGGCTTGCAATTAAGGCAATGCCTCGAAGAAAACCCGGGAATTAAGGGGATTATGCTCGGCTCGCACGGACTATTCACATGGGGCGATACCGCATACGAAAGCTATATCAATACGCTTGAAGTAATTGAACAATGTGCGGCGTATCTCGAAGAGAACATAAAGAATAAACCCGTTTTTGGCGGTGCAAAAATTCAATCGCTTGCACAAGAGGAGCGGTTACAAAAAGCGGCACAGTTAGCGCCGGTGCTCAGAGGGTTTTGTTCTTCCAATATAAAGATGATTGGCCATTTCACAGACGACAACAGGGTGTTAGAATATATCAACTCCAACGATCTGGAACGATTAGCGCCTATGGGTACCAGTTGTCCAGACCATTTTTTACGAACAAAGATCAGTCCGCTGGTGCTGAACCTTACCCCCGATGAAAGTTTGGAGGATGTGGCAGCCGTTAAAGAAAAACTGAAGCCACTGTTTGAAGCCTACCGAAAAATGTATTCGGAGTATTACGAAACCTGCAAACATCCTAACAGCCCTGCCGTTCGCGATGCCAATCCGGTAGTGATCTTATACCCCGGCGTGGGCATGTTTACCTTTGCAAAAGATAAACAAACTGCACGGGTAGCAGCAGAGTTTTATATCAATGCCATTAATGTAATGAAGGGCGCCGAAGCCATTTCCGAATATACCTCATTGCCGCGCCAGGAGGCATTTAATATTGAATACTGGCTGCTGGAAGAGGCAAAACTTCAGCGGATGCCCAAACCCAAAGCCTTGTCGGGCCGAATTGCGTTGGTAACCGGCAGCGCAGGTGGCATTGGAAAAGCGATTGCTAAAAAATTTGCGGATGAAGGTGCTGTGGTAATGATCAATGACAACGATGCCGCCAGACTTGAAAATGCAAAAGCAGACTTTGCCGCACATTATAACAAGGACACGTTTGCAGCTTCAGTTCTGGACGTCACGGATAAAAATACCATTGCGCAAACTTTTAAGGCCACCGCCCTTGCGTTTGGTGGTGTGGATATCGTGGTAAACTGCGCCGGCTTGTCTATCTCAAAACCTATTGAGGAGCATACCGAAAAAGACTGGGATCTTTTATATGATGTGCTCGTGAAGGGTCAGTTTTTGATTACCCAGGAAGGCGTTAACGTAATGCGCAAACAGGATATGGGCGGCGACGTAATTAATATTGTTAGCAAAAATGCGCTGGTGAGCGGACCCAATAATGCAGGGTATGGATCAGCCAAAGCAGCACAACTGCACTTGAGCCGTTTAAATGCGGCAGAATTAGGAAAAGATCATATCAGGGTAAATGTAGTAAACCCGGATGCGGTAATCTCCGACAGTAAAATATGGGCAGGCGCCTGGGCACAGGGACGTGCTAAAGCTTACGGTATAACAGTAGAAGAATTGCCTGCATTTTATGCTAAACGCACGTTACTGAACGAGATTATTTTGCCGGAAGATATTGCCAATGCCTGCTTTGCCTTTACCGGAGGCTTATTGAGTAAGTCCACCGGCAATGTATTGAACGTTGACGGAGGTGTGGCAATAGCATTTGTACGATAAACGTATCGGATCGAAACGGTATCTCGCACGCATTGTGGGAAACCGGAATAAATTGAAATACCCACTTTTCCGGCAAATCTCAAATTCCAATTTCGAAATGCATCGCATCGCATTCAAAATGAAACTGCACAAAGGCTTTGAAGCCGAATACCAAAAACGGCATAATGAAATTTGGCCGGAGCTGCAGTTGCTTTTGAAACAATCCGGCATACAGGAGTATTCTATTTTTTTAGACGAAACGACCGGCGATCTGTTCGGCTATATGCAAATCGAAAACAAAGATTTAAGAAATACATTACCGCAACAACCCGTGATGCAACGCTGGTGGCAGTATATGCAGGATATCATGGAAGTCAATGAAGATGCTTCTCCTGTTAGTATTCCGTTGAAAGAGGTGTTTTATTTACCATAAATTTTCAAACTATGCTTATAGACAAGAATGGCATTGACAATCATAATAGCAGTTTACAAAAAGCACACAACAACCGTTATGCGTGCTGCAATGCTGATATCGAACACTGCGAAAGCATTGTCAATAAACTGAAAGACTTCCAGATTGCTATTCCAAGTTGGGCATTGGGGACCGGCGGCACGCGATTTGGCAGATTTTCCGGTGGCGGCGAGCCGCGCAATCTTGAGGAAAAAATTGAAGATATCGGATTACTGCATGCACTTAACCGTTCAAGCGGCGCTATATCGCTTCACATCCCCTGGGATATTCCGGAAAATCCTAAGCATATCAAATCACTGGCGGCCCAATATGGCTTACAGTTTGACGCCATCAACTCCAACACATTTCAGGATCAGCCCGGTCAGCCTTTCAGCTATAAGTTTGGATCTCTGCAAAACGTAAATAAAGCCATCCGCCGGCAGGCGATTGATCATAATATAGAAGTGATACGTCATGGCGAAGCGCTGGGGTCCTCTGCGTTAACAGTATGGCTCGCAGATGGTTCTTGTTTTCCGGGGCAGCTTAACTTTCGTGAAGCATTTCAAAACACCCTCACCAGTTTACAGGAAATATACCAGGCTTTGCCGCACGATTGGAAACTGTTTGTTGAATACAAGGCATTTGAACCCAATTTTTATTCCACCACCGTTGGCGATTGGGGGCAGTCTTATTTGTACGCCAGCAAACTCGGAAGCAAAGCCTATACCCTTGTGGACCTGGGTCATCATTTACCCAATGCCAATATTGAGCAGATAGTGGCGCTTTTACTGATGGAAGGAAAACTGGGCGGCTTTCATTTCAACGACTCCAAATATGGAGACGACGACCTCACTACGGGCAGTATTAAACCGTACCAGTTGTTTCTCATTTTTAACGAACTGGTGGAAGGCATGGATGCCCGTGGCATGAATCACAGCAAAGATTTGGGCTGGATGATAGATGCGTCTCACAATGTGAAAGACCCGCTGGAAGATCTGTTGCAGTCCGTAGAAGCTATCCTGATTGCTTATGCGCAGGCATTATTAACCGACCGAAAAGCACTTGAGGAAGCCCGCCAAACGAACGACGTAGTAAAGGCTCAGGAAATTCTGCAACACGCATTTCGCACGGACGTACGGCCGCTTGTTGCGGAAGCCCGGCTTCGTGCAGGAGGCGCTTTGGACCCCATAGGTTTGTTCCGAAAAGAAAAGGTAAGGCAACAACTCATCCGGTCCAGAGGGACAACAACCGTTGCCACGGGGTTATAAAGAATACACAGAAAGATTGAACGGTGAATGGTATGGGATGGCAGATCGGTGCACCTTATGTATCGCTCCATTCAGCTTTCCCTGCCACGCAGCATGCTTCTTGAAATTATTGTTGTGACTTCATACAATAAAATAAGCCAATGCTCTTTTTTGCTGTTCACTACCCTCCTCCTATCTTTACGACATGTTAAGCAATGCAGAACCGGTTATCGCAATATTTGACATTGGCAAGACCAATAAAAAAGTGTTTCTTTTTAATGAAGCGTACGAAGTAGTTTTTGAAAAAAGTTCAACACTTCCCGAAACAACAGACGAGGACGGTTATCCCTGCGAAAATCTCGCGCTGCTCACCGAATGGGTAAAAAACGCATTTCAGGAAATTGCGGCAATGAACACCTTTAATGTTGTCGCGGCAAACTGCACCGCCTATGGCGCCAGCCTGGTTCATCTTGATAAAAATGGCGAACCGGTAACACCACTTTATAATTACCTGAAACCATACCCCGAAGCACTGACAAAAAAATTTTACAGTAAGTATGGTGGAGAAATTTTGTTTTCCATGCATACCGCGTCTCCTGTGTTAGGTAGTTTAAATTCGGGTATGCAGTTGTACCGCATAAAAAATGAGCAAAAAGCTATTTTTAAACGAATTGATAAATCACTGCATCTGCCCCAATACATCAGCTACCTGCTTAGTGGGAAAACTTATGCAGAAATTACCAGTATCGGCTGCCATACCAACCTTTGGAATTTTCCGCAGAACAATTATCACGAGTGGGTTTTCAGGGAGCATGTAATTAATAAATTCCCTCCCATCTTTGCTTCAGACGGCGTTGTGAGCGAACAAAGTGTTTTTGGGCATCAAATAAAAACCGGGGTGGGCCTGCACGATAGTTCATCTGCTTTAATTCCGTACCTCACCCATTTCCGGGAACCATTTATTTTGATTTCAACGGGCACATGGGCGATAAGCCTTAACCCGTTTAATAATGATCCACTCACGGTGGAAGAGTTGCAACAGGATTGCCTGTGTTTTCTCACTTATCACCGCAAGCCCGTAAAAGCCTCCCGTTTATTTGCGGGATATGAACACGAGCAGCAGGCAAAACGTATATCAGATCATTTTAATAAAGCACCGGATTACTATAAAACAGTCATCTATAATCCCGGCATGGTTGCAAGCTTGCGCCAGGCTTCGGAAACCCTGGTAAAAGACTCCGCTTCCATCACCGTTTTTCCGCAACGCAACCTCAATCGGTTCGGCAGTTACGAAGAAGCCTACCACCAACTGATTATGGATATTGTGAGCAGGCAGATAAAGGCAACCGGACTTGTGCTGGATGGAACAAGTGTAAAAAGAATTTTTGTTGACGGTGGATTTGGAAAGAATACAATTTTTATGCATTTGCTGGCAGAGGCATTTCCAGACATTGAAGTGTATGCAGCATCCATTGCACAGGCTACAGCTTTAGGAGCCGCACTTGCTTTTCACGCTCATTGGAACCGAAAACCCATACCCGCCAATATCGTTAAGCTCAAGTATTACAAAAATAATATTGCCCGGAGCTAACGGTACCCCTTAATGTCCTTTCTTTTTGAACTTGTCCACCTTCTGTGGAAAAAAGAATGGCGATTATCCATCTGCGCAACCGATATTTATTGCCGTGTACTTACAATAAATGGCGAATTCGTTCGTCTTTACCTTATTCAGGAATCCAATGGTAGAAACCCGTGAAATAAATGCGCTGTTGCATCTGATTGACGATCCGGATCAGGAGGTATTCGACTCCGTTTGCAACAGGATCATCAGTTATGGCAAACCCATTATCCCCAATTTAGAGCAGTTGTGGGAAGTTACTCCGGACGGATTAATTCAGGAAAAGATTGAATTGCTCATACACCGACTCCATTTTCGCGATCTGCATGAAAATATAACCACGTTTGCTAAGGCAGACCACCTGGATCTGCTGGAAGGCTCATTGCTTATTGCCCGGTACCATTATCCGGATATGATAAACACCGGCATCTTTCAGGAGATAGAAAAAATAAAACGTAATATCTGGCTCGAGCTGAACAGCTACCTCACCGCATTGGAACAAATCAATATTATCAACCGAATTATTTTCAATTTTTATAAATTTAAAGGAGTTGAAATTGCTTATCAGCATCCTGAGGAATTTTTGATCAATAAGGTACTCGAGACTAAAAGGGGTAATCCAATCACGCTGGGAATTCTTTATCAACTACTTTGCGGACTACTGGACATTCCGGTAAAAGCGATTCAGATACCGCGCCAGTACCTGCTTGCCTACTTTGATAACGCATACGACTACTTTAGTCCGCGAAAAGCAAATGATCATAAAATCCTTTTCTATATTGACCCCATGAACGGACAGGTATATGCGCAGCAGGACGTAGAAAAATATTTCAAAAAGATTAATGTACCTCCGGTGCCTACTTACTTCAAACCCATGAACCACAGGCGTATTTTTCAGTTCCAGTTGGAAGAATTCGCCAAATGCTTCAACAATTCGAATGATCACTACAAAAATACTGAGTTGCGCCAACTCGCCGAAGTATTACGAATGCCCTAACTGGTATTTTATATGAATAGGAAGCGAAGGGTCGGGTATCTCTTATTGTTGTTGATATGCGGAGTAAGCGTCTTACTCTGGTTCAGCAATCACTTCTCCAACGATCCTTCAGAGAACGCGACAACGTTTGATCGTAGTCTTACACCACTCATATTCACCCGACATGCACGTTGCAGGATGGAGTGCAGACATATAGACGAAGCTGAAGTGCAGGAAATTCTGAAAGGAGGTGCTATCAATTTCGAAAAAAGTGAGCCGAACGTCAAACCCGATCCCAAATTCGCTGTTGAAGGAATAACCGGCGATAATCAGCAGGTTCGTATTATTTTCGCACCCACCAGGCGTGGCATGGTGGTGATTACCTGTATTGATCTCAACCAGGAATGGCAGTGCAATTGCAGGTAAATTTGAACCTAACAGAAACTCAAAACATCAACAGCAAATGAAAATTGTTTTCCACATACTGAGGTGGATCTATAACATTTATGCAATACTATTGTTTGTGCTGCTGATGTTGCTGGTATTTCCCCTTGTGGTTACTGCTTCATTCTTTGGTCCCATAAAAGGAGGAAATGCTATTTACCGGATTTGTATCATCTGGGGCGATATCTGGTTCCCTTTGGTGGGCATAACGCACAAAAATATTTACGAGTCGCCTCACGATAAAAAACGATCTTATATTTTCGTGAGTAACCATATTTCTTTTCTGGATGCTGCAGTAATCGTTAAAACTTTTCGCCAGCCACTGCGCGCTTTGGGAAAAAAAGAAACCTCCGGAATTCCGGTATTTGGATTTATTTATAAAAATGCCATCGTTACCGTAGACCGCAGCAATCCGGCAGACCGATCCCGAAGTGTGAGCAAACTCAAGGCGATTTTACGAAAAGGGATTTCTATTTTGATTTTTCCGGAAGGCACTTTTAATGAAACCGGCAATGCACTCAAATCATTTTACGATGGTGCATTTCGCATTGCCATTGAAACACAAACTCCCATTAAACCGGTTTTGTTTCCCGATGTATTCGACAGAATGCCTTACGGTAAATTGTTTTCGCTAACTCCCGGAAAATGCCGGGCAATATTTTTGGAAGAGATTTTGGTTGAGGGCCTCACCATTGACGATATAGCCGCATTGCGTTTAAAAGTATATTCTCAAATGGAAGAACGATTATTACATTATGGCATAAACTGGATAAGGGAAGAAAAGGCACAGGGTCAACATCCGGGTATTGAAGCTCCTCGTGTGAAGTAAATTCAAAATTCAATTATTTCTTCGTGAAACAAAAAGCGGCATACCGCATCCGGCAAGGCGTTGCCACTCACCATTCACCACTTTCTGCTTACCACTTTCAACGAAACACGCACCACTACCCATTTTTTCCTCATGCATGAAGCTTCACAGTTTCAATGGTATGATTCAGCCGGCTCCTCTCGGCGGCAAAAGCCATAAGGTGGCTCACCACAGATACATCAATGGTGGACGATAAAATTTTGGCATTTTGATGTCCAACAGCCTGAACCCAGTCTTGCACTAACCGGTGATCACCCCCTCCATGAAAATCTGTTTTCAAGCTCCATGTCGTTTTTTGTCCACTTCTGAAATCGGTAATGGTATAGGCCTCCATATCGCCAACGATATCGCCTTTGGTACCCATTATTCGCGTAGTTCTTCCCTCGTAAGAAGTAAGACCTTCCATAGAAAAAACCGCTGTAATGTTTTTCCCAAAGCGCATATTTACCGTTAGGTGATCGGGTTGATCGTTATCCATACGGTAAACACAACGTCCGTAGTTGGTGGTTTTTAATTTTTTCAGGATGATATAATCCCAGTTGCGTCGCTGTTCGGGCAAGTCAAATACATAAAGCCTTTTTCTGTCGCGATAATAAATCTGCAGAGCAGAAAACGGACAAGTGCTTTCAACCGCACAATTATCCGTACATCTGTCTGTACTACCCGCCGGTGCATTGTCTTTTGTAAAATGTCGTAACGAGCCAAAACACTGGATATCTTCGATGGGTTCGTCAATAAGCCAGCGTAAAATATCGGTATCATGACAGGACTTTGCCAGGATGATAGGTGAGGATTGTGTACTGTTGTGCCAGTTGCCACGAACATAAGAGTGGGCCATATGGTCGAATCCGATAGGCTCCATATGCTGTACGCTCACAATATCACCGATGGTTCCGGAATTAATAATCTCTTTCAATTGCTTGAAGTAAGGAGAATAGCGCAACACATGGCACACGCCAACAATTCTGCCGGTGGAGGTTGCTTTCTCGTGTATCTGCCGGCATTCTTCTTCCGTTAACGCAATCGGCTTCTCCAGCAGTACATCGTAACCCGCATCCAGCGCCCGCAAACAGGGAGCCGCATGCAATGCATCGGGTGTGGCTATAATTACTGCATCAGCAAATTTTTCTCTTGAAAAAATATCTTCCCACTGATAAAACCGATTTTCAGAAGGGATATGGTGCTTTCGGGAAAACCGCCCGTTGCGCACCGCACTTTGATCTGCTACGCCCACCATCTTCAACTCATCGGGATGAATCAGCG
The DNA here is from genome assembly GCA_020854215.1 of Chitinophagaceae bacterium. GTDB lineage: Bacteria > Bacteroidota > Bacteroidia > Chitinophagales > Chitinophagaceae > Agriterribacter. The sequence goes on from JADZFY010000194.1 coordinate 18,629, forward strand.
CATAATCTGCATAAATATTACCCCTGTTGCCGGCCCCAATCAAAATAGCAGTAACCGGCTTACTTAACGGACGGTGTAACGGATTTTTGTAGATATCCTGCCGTACCCCCAAAATGGAAGCAATTTCTTTCCAGGTAAAGATGATGGATTCGGTAGCCTGATTTAACGTATCAATAGCGATATTGCGGAACGAAAAATTTCTTAACGGCATGGATATGGTTTTAATCAAGTCAACAATACTTACCCTCCTGTAAATGTAAAGATCATAGTGCAAACAGCAAACCGCACACCGTGATGCTCGCGGTTTGACCGCAATGCAACAGGCATTTCCGGAGTCTGTTCAGCCTATTCAACCGTTGGGTACATTTCAATTTTTCGTTGCGTATATAACTTACCGGCTGGTGAGCCTCCTTAGCCGTCAACTTAAAAAAACTCGGTACTCAAATATCCCGAATGGGGTTTAATTTGAATAGCCATCGGTGTAACCGGTGGATATTTGCGGCAATTTTACATTGAACCCCGTAGGGGTTCAACAAAAACCTCTACATTTTACCCCCAACTTTGTTGGGGGCTACTCACACCTGCCTGCCGTAGGCACGGTTCAGGCCCTCCGGGTTTAGGTTGACGGTTATGGTGTGACACCGAACGGTAGCAGGCTCTACGGGGGCGTCGCCATCCGCCTGCGAAAAATTGAAATGCACCCCCGCCGTTGCATTAAAAAAAACCTTACCTTAATCGTCCATATTTAAAAATTCCTGTGTATGTCGTCAAGAAGAAAGTTCATTCATGCTGCAGCATTGGCATGCTCGGCTTCAGCTTTGTTGCCCTACCAGGGACTTGCAATGACCCATAACTATAAAAGCGCATTAAAAAAAGACTACCTCCCCATCGGAATGGCGGGCTATTCGTTTGTGAACTATACCATTGATCAAACCATAGCCATTATGAACCGCGTGGGAATCAACCACCTGTCGGTTAAGGATTTCCATTTGCCTTTAGACAGCAACCAACAAACGATTGATGATGTGCTTTCCAGGTTTAAAGCCGGAGGCATTCAGGTATACACGGTTGGAGTAATTTATATGAGATCTGAAGCAGATGTTGACCGCGCATTTGATTATGCAAAACGAGTAGGCGTTAATATGATCGTTGGCGTTCCGCTATATGACCTGTTAACTTATACTGAAAAAAAAGTGAAGGAATACAATATCCGAATCGCCATTCATAACCACGGACCCGAAGACAAATTATATCCGGGGCCCAAAGACGTGTACGACCGCATCGAAAAAATGGATCCACGCATGGGGCTCTGCCTGGATATTGGTCATGCTTTCCGTGCCGGGGTTGCACCCGATAAGGCAGTAACCGCTTATGCTAAAAGAATTTACGATTTGCATATTAAGGACGTAACGGCAGCACGTGCGGACGGAAAGGCAATAGAAGCCGGAAGAGGAGAGATAGATTTCCCAGCTTTTATTGCCGCTTTACGCAGCATTAACTATAAAGGTGTTTGCAGCATTGAATATGAAAAAGATATGAAAGACGTACTGCCGGGAATTGCAGAATCGGCCGGTTACCTGAGAGGTGTAATGAGCTAATACGGGAAAATTATCTGGATTTCAGTTTGCTCACCAGTTGAACGTATTCCTGCATCGCTATTTCCTTTGATTTTCCTTTTAACGACTGCCAGGCTTCGTATTTGGCCTTTGCAACAAAATCAAAAGGATTAGTGGGTGGCTCAGCATTTATATCGCCTTCCATCGCCTGCTTGTACAGCGAATACAACTGTAGCAGCGTGTCGTTATCGGGTTTTTGCGAAAGTGATTTACTGTCTGCCACCGCCTGATCAAACTGTTGCCTTAATTCCATAAATTCGATTTTTGTATGAAAATAACACCTCTGCCCTTAACAGAACATCAACTCTATACATTTATTTTAACCCGATAGTTTTTTATGCAGTTTTTTGAAATGATATACCGCGAAGTGATTGGCTTTTTGGGAATAAGCCAAATTATTGAAATGGCCAATACGGGCGACTACAGCAGGCTGCTCACCTTAAGAGGTGTTATGGGCGTTATTTCACCCCTTATCCCTGCATTGCTGATTATTGAAATTATTCGTAGCGTAGCCTATAAAAAATTCAAAGTGGAAGATTACAAAGTTCCTTTTCTAATTTATATTTTCAACCGCTTTGTATCAAGGTTTATTTCAATCGCTGCAGTAGCCTTTTGTATTGGATTATTAGAAAAATACGCCATTTTAAAAACATCATTTACCTGGTATTGGCTGATTTACGGATACATCGTGTGGGAATTTTCACATTTTGTCTACCACTTTTTGGCCCATAAGGTCAGAATTTTATGGTGTCTGCATTCTACACATCATGCTCCTCAAACCATGAATTTATCGGTAACCTACACTCATTTTTTTCTCGAAGCGCCTTATGCAGATGTAATACGAACCTCAATTTGTATCCTTGCCGGAGTAAATCCGCCGCTGCTTTTTCTTATTATGTTTATTGATGGAACCTGGGGAGCCTTTATACATGTGGGAGAAAGTTTGATGAAAGACGGTCGCATGGGGTTCCTCAACAAAATTATACTTACCCCTTCACACCACCGGGTACATCACGCAAGGAATCCGCTTTATATGGATACCAACTATTGCAATCTGCTGAATATTTGGGATAAGCTGTTTGGGACTTTTATTAATGAACGAAAAGATGTTCCTATCGAATACGGTATTACGCGGCCAATGAATGCAAACAGCTTTATTGATGTGAATTTTGGCGAATTTGGTGCGTTGTGGAAAGATATCCGCCATGCACCGGGAATAAAAAACAAGCTTCTTTACCTGGTTATGCCTCCGGGCTGGAGTCATACCGGAGATCATAAAACGGCGAAAGTGGCAAAGCAGGAGTATGCGCAAATGAGCGGACTTTCTAATAGGTAGTGTGCGTAGCTTTTCGTGAATTTTGTATGGTCGGCAAAGAATTGAAAGACACTGGCATGAGACAAAGCAAACTGATTTGGAAAACGCTTACCTTTGCCCGTTCAAAAAATAAAACGCCTTCTTTTAAGGTCCGACGTACATGAAGCATATCCGGAATTTTTGTATTATAGCCCATATTGACCACGGCAAAAGCACGTTAGCCGACCGCTTACTGCAATCCACCAATACGATCAGCGAACGTGACATGATGAACCAGGTATTGGATGATATGGACCTGGAACGGGAGAAAGGAATCACCATTAAAAGTCATGCAATTCAAATTGATTACAAGCATACGAATGGCGAAACCTATACCCTTAACCTGATTGATACGCCGGGCCATGTGGATTTTAGCTATGAAGTGAGCAGGGCACTTGCCGCATGTGAGGGCGCCTTATTGCTGGTGGACGCCACCCAGGGTATTCAGGCCCAAACGATAAGCAACCTTTATCTGGCAATTGATAATGATCTGGAGATAATTCCGGTTATCAATAAAATTGATATGGATGGCGCCATGATTGAGGAAGTGAAGGACCAGATTATAGAACTGATAGGATGTAAAGCCGAAGACATCCTACTGGCGAGTGGACGCACGGGGATCGGTGTAGACGGAATTCTGGACGCTATTGTCAACAAAATACCGGCACCCAAAGGCGATCCTTCTGCCCCGTTACAGGCTTTAATCTTCGACAGCGTGTTCAACAGTTTTCGCGGAATTATCGTGTATTTCCGAATCTTAAACGGATCCATTAAAAAAGGTGATCACGTAAAATTCTTTTCTACGGGTCAGGAATACGAGGCAGATGAAATAGGGATTCTGAAACTAAAAACCACTGAAAAGCGGGAACTCGGTTGCGGTGATGTGGGATACCTCATCACCGGAATCAAAAATGCGAAAGAAGTAAAAGTGGGAGATACCATTACCACCACAGCTAATCCTACCCGCGAAATTATTAAAGGATTCCAGGAAGTAAAACCGATGGTTTTTGCCGGTATCTTTCCGGTGGTGACCGATGATTTTGAAGAACTGCGCGACTGCATGGATAAACTGCAGTTGAATGACGCTTCGCTCACCTTCGAACTCGAAACCTCCCAGGCGCTGGGGTTTGGTTTCCGCTGCGGTTTCCTGGGATTACTGCACATGGAAATCATCCAGGAGCGCCTGGAAAGGGAGTTTAATCAAACGGTGATAACTACTGTACCCAACGTTAGCTTTATTGCCTACACCACAAAAGGACAAAAAATTGTAGTGAACAATCCGGCAGAATTCCCGGATCCTGTAAAAACAGACAGAATTGAAGAGCCTTATATTAAAGCTCAGATTATTACCAAGCCCGAGTATATTGGCAACATCATGACCTTATGCCTCGGTAAGCGGGGTATGCTGATCAACCAGAGTTATCTTACTACCACGCGGGTGGAGCTGGAATTTGAAATGCCGCTAACTGAAATTGTATTTGATTTTTATGACAAATTGAAAAGTCAAACCCGCGGCTATGCATCTTTCGACTACCATCCTATAGGTTATCGTGAGGCAGATATCGTAAAAATGGATATTTTGTTGAATGGCGATAAGGTGGATGCATTAAGTGCGCTGATTCATCGCAGTAAGGGCCAGGATTTTGGAAGAAAGCTTTGTGAAAAGTTGAAAGAACTGGTACCCAGGCAGCAGTTTCAAATTGCCGTACAGGCCGCAATCGGTGCGAAAATATTGGCAAGGGAAAATATATCTGCCATTAGAAAAGATGTAACCGCAAAGTGCTATGGTGGCGATATCAGTCGCAAAAGAAAATTGTTGGAAAAACAAAAAGAAGGAAAGAAACGCATGCGCCAGATAGGTAACGTAGAAATCCCTCAGGAAGCCTTTCTGGCGGTATTGAAGCTCGAAGATTGATGTATTTGCGATTGGAGAACTCCTGCTTTCGCAGAAAAAATGCTGCTTTAGATTGACAATAAGATTTTATACACAAGTGAATAACTGCAAAAAATACGCGAAAAGTGCCCGGGTCTTCGTATTCTTTGCGTACCCATTGCGGTCTTTGCGGTTAAAGGTAAAATGAACCTAAAGTTGTTACATTATATGGCAACGAAAATAATTGTGCTAACGGTGTAATTCGCCGAATCAGACTCCGAATATTAAGCAGAATTACAGTGCCGAAACTGCGGCAATACCAGGCAATGTTTTCCCTTCAAAATATTCCAGCATTGCACCACCGCCCGTAGAAACATAACTCACTTTATCAGCAAAACCAAATTGGTTAACAGCCGCCACGGAGTCTCCCCCTCCTACTAAAGAGTAAGCGCCTGCTTCGGTAGCTTTGGCTACAGCTTCGGCTATTGCTCTTGTTCCCAACTGAAATTTTTCAATTTCAAAAACACCCATTGGCCCGTTCCATAAAATGGTTTTTGATTTTCCGATGACATTTGCAAATTCATTTCTCGCATGCTCACCTATGTCCAACCCCAGCCAACCATCGGGAATTTGATTACTCGGAGCCGTAGATACGTTTGCATTACGATCAAATTTATCTGCAATAATGGAGTCGGATGGCAGGTGGATACGAACGCCTTTAGCTTCAGCACGCTTTAATAAGTCGGCAGCTATTTCAAGGCGGTCTTCTTCGCAAAGTGACTTTCCGATATTTCCTCCCTGCGCCTTAAAAAAGGTATAAGCCATACCACCACCAATAATAATATCATTTGCTTTTTCCAGCAGATTATCTATGATCAGAATTTTATCTGAAACTTTTGCCCCTCCAATTATCGCGGTAAACGGCTTTTCCGATTGATGCAAAACCTTTTCGGCGCTCCTCACCTCTCCCTCCATCAACAAACCAAACATTCTTTTCTCCACCGGAAAAAACTTAGCAATCACTGCGGTTGAAGCATGTGCCCGGTGGGCCGTTCCAAACGCATCATTCACATAAATATCCGCCAGCTCCGCAAGTTTCTTTGCGAAACCCTCATCTCCCTCTTCTTCCTCCTTATAGAAACGAAGATTCTCCAGTAATAACACTTCGCCGGGCTTCATCATACCCGCGGTTACGAAGGCCTGTTCACCTATACAGTCGTCGGCAAACAATACGGTTTTACCTCCCAACAGTTCGCTCAAATGCCGGAGCAACGGTTTTAAAGAATATTTTTCGTTGCGGCCTCCTTTGGGTCTTCCGAGGTGACTCATTAAAATTACTTTACCCCCATCATTGAGTATTTTGTTAATGGTAGGTACGGCGGCACGCATACGCGTGTCATCGGTAATTTCTGCTTTGTCGTTTAAAGGAACATTAAAATCAACCCGCACTAACGCCTTTTGATTTTTGAAATTGCAGGAACTGAATTTAGACATAAAACAAACAATTTAAAGGGAGTAGCGGAACGAGTGCATATCGCTTTCGGGCTTAACTGCATGAAACAGATAGCAGGATTTCATTCCGTGTACTGCATGCGCAACATACAGGAATGGCGGATATCTTCTCATTTCGAAACAGGGTTTAGGGTATAAAATACTGCACCCCACCGTGTCGAAGGATGCAATATTTCGCTATTGTGAACACCGGTGTACCGGTGGCTTTTTATTTTATCATTTTGGCAAAATAATGAAGCGTACGCACCAATTGGCTCACGTAGCTCATTTCATTATCATACCAGCTTACCGTTTTTACCAATTGAACATCACCCACAGACAGCACTTTGGTTTGTGTGGCATCAAACAACGAACCGTAAGACATGCCTACAATATCGCTGCTCACAATTTCGTCTTCCGTGTATCCAAACGATTCGTCGGCAGCAGCCTTCATCGCAGCATTTACCTCATCAATCGTAACTTTTCTGGAGAGAACTGTAGTTAACTCCGTTAAAGAGCCGGTAAGAACAGGAACACGCTGTGCCGTTCCGTCTAATTTTCCTTTAAGCTGCGGCAATACCAGGCCAATTGCCTTTGCAGCACCGGTGCTGTTGGGAACAATATTTTGAGCAGCAGCACGTGCACGCCGGAGATCGCCTTTGGGGTGCGGAGCATCCTGTGTATTCTGGTCGTTCGTATACGCGTGAATAGTAGTCATCAGTCCGGAAAGAATCCCAAATTGTTTATCCAGTGTATTTGCCATTGGCGCCAGGCAATTGGTGGTGCAGGACGCGCAACTGATCACTGTTTCACTACCGTCAAGGATATCATGGTTTACGTTAAACACAACTGTTTTTAAATCGCCGGTTGCCGGTGCAGATATCACTACCTTTTTTGCCCCTGCTTTAAGGTGAGCAGAAGCTTTGTCTTTATCGGCAAAGAAACCGGTACATTCCAATACCACGTCCACTTCGTGAGTTCCCCAGGGAATTTGTGCCGGATCTTTTTGTGCGTATATTTTAATTTCGTTGCCGTTTACATTTATGGAGTTTTCGGTTGCAGTAACTTCCGCATCAAAACGGCCCTGCGCTGTATCGTACTTTAAAAGATGTGCCAGCACTTTAGGGCTGGTCAAATCGTTGATTGCCACAACCTCGATACCTTCCTTTTTAGAAATTTGGCGATACACCAAACGCCCAATTCTTCCGAAACCATTAATTGCAACTTTTACTGTGCTCATTGTACAATTGTTTAGCTTTTTTAAATGAGAGGCAAATTTACAACTTCCAACTTATAAACCCGGAAGAAATGATTGCACTGATTTTTACACAAAAAAGAACAAGCCGTTTTTCTAACCCCGGTTTGATAAAAAAACAATTTGCGAAAAAATTTTGGAGGGATATACCGGTAACTTTATCTTTGCACTCCCAAAATTGATAACGGCCCGTTGGTCAAGGGGTTAAGACGCATCCCTTTCACGGATGAATCACGAGTTCGATTCTCGTACGGGCTACAAGGGGGTTTCCCCATATAGGAATAGTTCAGCAAAAAGTTAAGCGGTAATTCTTTAAAACGATTACCGCTTTTTTGTTTGATCACTAATTCATATCAATCAGAAATATACTGCCCGGAAGTCTGTACGATTTTTCGCAGGTAACACCCGCGTATTGAAAAAATTACAGCGCCGGCATTCTTAACAGGAAATAGGAGTATAAGCGTTTTGTATAAAAGTATCCCAATGAACAAGTAGGTGGTGGTAGTATTAAAGTATTGTCGTTTTTATCACCGTAACACTCTAAACTACTGTTGAGAAAACCGGTCAACAGCCGATTCGGGTTTGGTTGCTTCAATAGCTTTGAATGCAGAATCCGGGTGCCTTCTCTCATTCAGGAGAACCGTTCGGTTATTCATAATTTCAGAAGGGTGCAGCGTTATCCTTCTCCGTTATTCTAATATTGGCGATATAAATGCCCACCTGTTTACTGCTATAGTTAGTAATATTTTCGAAGTAGAATGAAGTAAACCTGGCTCCCTCCGGCAGCTCATTAAATCCGGGAACAGGTTTTCCGTATTTGTCCAATGCTGTTATTTCTTTACCGTCTATAAAAGCACTAACCTTTTTCCCGGATTTGATTATGGTAAAATGCACTTTGCTTTTTTTGTTGGAAAAATCGTTGCTGTATTGCAATACGTCGGCATATCGATTCGTGTTGTTCATTCCTGTATAAGTAGCTTTAAGACGTGCATAACCTGTAGGGTTTGTGCTGAATTTTTCATTGCCGGCTTTAGCATCTAATTCTATTAATATTTGTTTAGGAGCATTTTTGTAATCTCCGCCGGGTGTCAGGAGCATATTATGTATTCTAAGGAGAAACGCCCCTCCGGTATTTTCCGCAAAATCTTTATCCGTTGCTACATCAAATTCCATTTTAAAATTTTCGGGAAGGTTGCCTTTTAATCCATAAGGAGCTAAGCGGTATTGGCCCATTGCTACCCAATTGCCATCAAAGCCGGCGGGTTGTGCAATTACACTTGGTTTGCCTGTACCTGGCATAAACCATCCTTTGGGTTTGCTGCCAACGCTATTATCCAAAAAATCATCTGCAAAATATACTCCTGACGCCAATTTGCCTGAGTTGGTTTTTACCGGGGCATTGTTTTTTATTCTTGAGGCTGTTTGTTTATATTCCTCTGGGTTGCGTATGGTATAAGGCTGGCCTTTTACTTTTTCGGGATTGAAAAAATAATTATACACATAATCAAAGTTGAAGAACTGGGTCATGCTGTGGTGAAATTCTCTTGAGTAAACATTTCCGGTTTCAACTACCGGCATCCAGTTAATACATATCCAAAGTGGCTTATCTTTCTTGCTGTTTTCCAGTACCCCGGCTTCGTAAGTATAAATACCAAACATTTCGGTGTTGGATATTTCAAAAAGATCATCGCCATTTTCTAAGTTCACCAAATGGATACCCTTGACATTACGGACAAAAGCAGGCTCATTCAAACTATTACGATATTGCTTACGTAGTTTCTTGATATTTGCTTTCCATTTTGGTATTTGTATCGTTTCTAATTCTTTTGCCCGGGCATTATATTTTTCTTTTAAATAATTGTTATCTACTTTAATGGGCTCACCCAATAATCTTTTTATTTCGCCTGGTATAGCGGCTTCGCACATATCCAACACCTCGCCACGGGTAAGCTGACGTATGGGTAGTTTATTATTGGGTGCCAGGTACACCGCTACCAAGGGCTGGCACATATCTCCTGTGCATCCATAGTATTGTATAATATACTTTCCGATCTGCGGATTTTTTTCCAGTTGAAATTGTTTGATCAACCTGGTTCCATAGTCCCAGTTCTTAAAAGTTTCTTCGGGGTTTGGGCTGCGTCTTGTAAAAACAGGCCTTCCGGGTATGGTGAGCAGGGATATGGGTTGTGCATCTATAATATAATTGGTCAATACCTGAATGGGCACTTCGCTGTGTGGTTGATTTTTTACCATCTTTCCACTTTTATCCCATTCGGCTTTCCATACAGCAGCATTAACGCCAACCGCAAAAGCCAAAACTTCATCTTTTTTATTTGGCTCGGCCAGTGCATACGTTTTGTTCACTGCTCCTGTAAGCTGGTGGCTTTTTTTTATCCAGTCAAAAAATAAGGCGGGTAGTTTTTGTTGCGCCGCAGAAATGGCCCAGGGGTATTTTGATGGAACCAATGTCGCCATGGGCTTCCAGGCAAAAATGCTGTCTTCGAGAAGGGCATTTTTGGTGCGTTGGGCATGTAGTTGTACGGCTGCAAAAGTCAGCAACAAAAACAGTATTTTTTTCATGGTATAAAAGAATAAACTTTATCAATATGTGGGCATTCCTTAAAAGCAGGTTTTTATGTTGCCGGGTATATTGAAGAATCATAAAAATATATTTTACATTTGGGAAATGTTTTTTAGTAATGAATTACAAAACATCATTTCAGGAACTGGCTACGTTACAAAAGGCGCTGCTATCCAGGCAATCGCCAACCACATTGGAAAAAGCAAAGCAGCAGGTAAGTCAACTGAAGAAAAAGAGCTCGTCAAAAAGCAGGAAGCAGCGACAATCATAGCCTATTCCAGGTATAACAAGTTCTTTTACGAGCATATTGTTGAAGAAAGATTTTTAACAGCCGGCGCCGAACAAAAGGTTTACCTATCAGATGACAACATCCATGTAATAAAAATAAACGACGCCATTTTTTATGCTACATGGTCCGATTATTTTACCAGCCTGTTATTGCACAATTATTTTTTTCCGGCCACAGCATACGAACTAATAGGATTTCATATAAAGAAT
>JADZFY010000195.1 GCA_020854215.1 Chitinophagaceae bacterium
AAATTGGGCCGGCTGCTACAGGAGGGCGTAGAGAAGTCTGGAAGCATTTTGGTGATTATTGGTGCCGGAGGCGCTTTTGGTGCGGTACTGGCTGCTACCAAAATAGGCAATCACCTTGGTGACAACCTTCCGCTGGCAAGCATGGGTATATTCTTTCCCTTTCTGCTCACCAGCCTGCTGAAAACGGCACAGGGTTCCTCTACCGTTGCCATTATTACATCTGCCTCTATTTTACAACCCATGTTGCCTGCGCTTGGCTTGCACAGCCCAACGGGTCAATTACTGGCAGTACTGTCTATGGGCGCCGGCTCAATGATGATCTCTCATGCCAATGACGCGTATTTTTGGGTGATCAGTAAATTTTCAGGATTGGAAATGAAAACCATGCTGAAAGTTTACACAATGGCTACGGTGTTTATGGGGCTAACGGCGTTGGCTACTGTATATGTTTTATCGCTATTTATGTTATAAAGAAGGTTGCATGCAACAGGTAAGAGGCAAGACGCGTAACCGGTAAGATATATGCATATCTCCGTTCCGGGTTGCCATTTTACCATTTTACTATTTTACTATTTTACCGTCTTACTATTTTCCTAACTTGCCATTTTACCATCTTACCATCTTACCATTTTACCATCTTACCATGAACGTATTCACAACCAAAGGAGCCATTACCATTACCTGCCATAAACGCATTACCCCCTATCTTGAGCAGGAGGTAAAAGAATTGGGATTTACGGTTGAAGACAGCTTTGTAACAGGAGTACATATTTCAGGCACAGTGAATGATTGCATAAAACTCAACCTTAACCTGCGTTGTGCGAGCCAGGTGTTGTACAGCCTGAAGCAATTTGAAGCACGGGACGGCGATGCTATTTATAATAATCTTGTTCGGTATCCCTGGGAAGATATTGTGCCCGATGGCGAACACTTTTCTGTTACCAGCAACGTGAGCAATGAAACGATCAATAATAATTTGTTTGCCAACCTGCGGGTAAAAGATGCGATAGTGGACCGCATGCGTGAAAAGACGGGCCAACGCCCTTCTTCCGGTTCCGAACTTACCGGTGCGGTTTTTAACCTTTTTTGGAAAAACGAACGTGCCGAAATTTTTATAGATACTTCCGGCAATTCACTGGCAAGGCATGGCTACCGTAAAATACCCGGACTGGCGCCCATGTTGGAGGCATTGGCTGCCGCTACCATTTACGCTACGCGCTGGGACAGGGTTTCTCCTTTTGTTAACCCCATGTGCGGATCGGGTACAATAGCCATTGAAGCTGCGTTGATTGCCACCAACCGGCGGCCGGGCTTGTTTAGAATAAACTTCGCCTTTATGCATTTGCGGGGATATGACGATGCCGTTTACCTGAAAGAAGACGCCTTATTAGAAGACCAGATTATTGATGTTCCGGGGCTGCGCATTATTGCTACCGACTACAGCGAGCGGGCTATTGAAAATGCAAAGAAAAACGCTACCGCTGCAGGAGTTGCGAAACTGATTGAGTTTAGTGTTTGTGACTTCGCCGATACCGAAGTGCCGCAGAATGTACCGGGCGTCATGTTCGTAAATCCGGAATATGGCGAACGACTGGGACAGGTGAAGGAGCTGGAAGTTACCTATAAACGCATCGGCGACTTTATGAAGCAGCGATGCAGCGGTTATTATGGCTATGTGTTTACCGGTAATTTAGAACTGGCAAAAAAAACAGGCTTAAAAGCAAGCCGCCGCATAGAGTTCTATACCAGCACTATTGATTGCCGGCTATTAGAATATGAATTGTATACGGGCAGCAGAAGGGGTTGATGATTTTTAACCATTAAGGCATTAAGGGACATTAAGGCTTTCTTTATGTTCCTTCACTGCTTCACGGTTCAACATACTCTCCTTGTTGTCAAAAACAGAATCTCCAGCAGAGATTAATCTCCCGAATACGTAGTATAACGCCACCAAAAATCTCTCTCTCGTCTTATCTTTAGCACCTCAACTGCGTATTCATGAAATATATTAAGCCGATATTTTCGCTATTCATAGCTGTAGCTTTCGCTTTTTCCTGCAACCCACCTCAACAGAAAGTCCAAACCAGTGATGTGGCCGCCATGGGTATGAAATGGGAACTGGTGAGCAATTTCACCGATTCCGGCTATACCGCCCGTATAAATCTCGTGAACAAAAACGAACAGCCCCTTACCGATAAAAACTGGGCAGTTTTCTTTTCTATAGCACCCAGTAAGATTTTAACAACCGATACACCTCAGCCCGCCCGGCTTGAACACCTCAACGGCGACTGGTACAAATTGACGCCCAATGCCGGGTTTTCACTCAAAGCCGGTGATTCAGTTGACATCATTTATAAAGCTACAGAGGGCAGGATAAAGGAAACCGACCAGCCGCTCGGCATTTATATGGTTTTTTATGATGGAGAAGGCAAGGAAGAGCGCATTGCTAAGATTGATGATTATACCCTGATCCCCTTTACCCGCAAAGAGCAATTGCTGAGAGGCACAGCGGATATGGAAGCACCCGCTTCGGCTGCTAAAACATATCTGGAAAACGCTTCTCTTTCTGTATTGGGACCCGATCAGCTCCTGCCCATTATTCCCACACCTGCCCATTTTTCAAAAGGCAACGGCAGTTTCAAATTGGAAGGCACACCCATTTACTATGTAGGGACTGTTAAAAACGAAGCAGAAATCCTATCGGCAAAACTCAAAGAAATTACAGGAAAGGACTTTGCGTTAAGTGAGGGAGCTGCAGATAAAAAAAGTATTTTCCTGTCTGTTGATCCGTCGGTGTTGAAAGAGAAAAAACCGGAGTCCTACCAGTTAAGTATAAATGAAAACGGAATTATCATTACTGGTACTGATGCTGCCGGTGTGTTTTACGGCGTACAGAGTTTACTGGCGCTTATACCTTCTTCTGTTTATCTCAATAAAAACGAACAGGCTACAGTTCCTTTTGTTACGATTGACGATACGCCGCGGTTTGGATTTCGCAGTGTGCATCTTGATGTAAGCCGGAATTTCCAGACCAGGGAAACGATCTTCAGGGTGTTGGATGTGATGGCGCAATATAAACTCAATCACTTTTTACTGTACACGTCAGAAGATGAAGGCTGGCGTGTTGAAATTCCGGGCTTACCGGAACTCACGCAAGTAGGCGCCCAACGTTCGCACGTGAGCAGCATTGATGCACCGGCGCTGCATCCTGCCTACGGATCAGGCCCGTTTGCCTACGACAAGGGCCATTACGGCAGCGGTTACTACACAAGAAATGATTTTATTGAAATTTTGAAGTATGCCAAACAAAGGCATATCACGGTTATTCCCGAACTCAATTTTCCCGGTCATGCCCGCGCCGCAATAAAATCAATGGAAGCGAGGTATCAGCGACTGATGAAAGAAGGAAAGGAGGAAGAAGCCAATAAATACCGTTTGATTGACCCTGCGGATAAATCGGTGTACCTGTCTGCGCAGATGTATAAAGACAATGTGGTGAATGTAGCGCGTGAATCCACCTATCGCTTTTTTGAAAAAGTGGTGGATGAGTTTGCGAAGATGTACGAGGAAGCAGGCTTGAAGATGGAAATATTTCATGCCGGCGGGGATGAAGTGGCTGAGGGAGCCTGGACACAGTCGCCTGAAGCATTGGAACTGTTACGCCAACATCCTGAAATTAAAGATCCAAAAAATCTGCAAACCTATTTCTTCGGTGAATTACTGAAACGCCTCGAGAAGCGAAATCTTGTTGTACACGGATGGGAGGAAGTAGCGTTGACCAAGGATGCTTCCGGCAAGTATGTCCCCAACGCTGAATTTGCAAACAGAAAAGTAGTTCCCTATACCTGGAATAATCTCTTTGATTATCCGGATCTTGCCTATAATTTGGCTAATGCCGGCTACCAGGTAGTGCTTTGTAATGTGTCTAATTTTTATTTTGATTTGGCTTACAACAATGATCCCAAAGAACCGGGCTTGTACTGGGCAGGATTTATTGATTCAAAAGATGCCTGGGCATTTGCCCCTTTCCACATGTTTAATACCACCCTTAGAGGCGCTATGGGTAACGAACTGCACTGGGATACGCCGGCGGCAAATCTCCAGGCCCTGAAACCCGAAGCCAGGAAAAATATTATTGGCGTAGAAGCCCAGCTTTGGAGTGAAACCATTAAAGGAAGAGATATGCTGGAGTATTATATGCTTCCCAAGCTAATCGGTTTTTCGGAAAGCGCCTGGTCGCCCGAAAGAAAATGGGAAACCCAACCCAACCGGCAACTCCGGTTGCAACAAATCAATACCGGTTGGAATCAGTTTGCCAATAGCATTGCTCAAAAAGAACTGCCCCGGCTTGCGCATACCAATGGTGGCTATGCTTATCGTGTACCACCTCCCGGAGTAATCGTTGAAAACGGAAGGGCAAAGGCGAATGTAGCGCTACCCGGCATTACTATTCATTTTACCACCGACGGTTCCGAGCCTACACAACAATCAGCGGTTTATACGGCACCGGTGCCGGTAACAGGAACATTAAAATTCAAAACTTTTGATGCCGCCGGAAAACCCGGCAGAACCGTTACACAACAGGGAGGAGGGTTACAACAAAAAATGGATTAAACCAGACAATGGTGAAGCATTCACTGCAAGTGATCTGAGATCAGAATTATCGCAATTATTGTTCAAGTTCTTTTTCAAATTTTGCCGGTGTCAATATCTGTGCGGTTTTGAATGGGTTATGTATTAATAGATCTTTATCACCAGTGATAAAAAAGTCCGCTCCTGAAAAGTCTATTAAATCAAGAAGAAAATTGTCTTTCGGATCACGACAGACAAAATGTGTTGGCTTTATCTCTACTTGTTCAGCGATTGTTTCCAACAGGTCAATTAGTTCTCTGATGCTTTCTTTGGGAAGATATTTTTTCAATTTGTCACGACCGGTAACTGTATTGATTTCCAACAATAGCTATTCAGTTATGATAATTATAATACTGCCATCGGAAATCTGTCGCCTGATTTTCGACAAACGTTTCCCAATTAAGAAGCTAATCCAAACAGTGGTGTCGAAAATTGCTTTAACGCTTCTTCTTGTCATAAAGCTCTTGTCGTACGATTTCAACTTCCTCATTTATAATTTTCAAGTCAAGCGTAGTCGTCTTGAAAGTCTTTAAAAGCCTGGAAAGCCTGGTGTCAATGGCATCCTTTTCCAATTCCCTGGATAACTTGATTTTTTGTTGTCTCGGAAGTTGTTTAACAACAGATAATATTTGATCAAAGCTCAGGTCTATTTGTAATGCATTTTTCATTTTCCGAATCTTTCTTCCTGCCACGAATGTACAAAAATCGCAAGGGGTTTGCCAGACTTTTTAGTGTTGGATGCATCGCAAAACTTTGCAGGCTGGTGGACTGATGCAAAAAATGGGTTAGGGATTCCTGTCGTACTGAAGTGCCTGCAATCAACCGCGAAGTGCACAAAGAGTTTCGCAAAGAAC
>JADZFY010000196.1 GCA_020854215.1 Chitinophagaceae bacterium
CTATGCTGGCGCTGAATGTATCTGCGGAGATCATTAATGCCTTTAAAACTATTGACAGCAGTCTGGTAAAATCCAACAGTACGCTGTCTACCGCAACGTCCGAAATATATGATGGATTTGTTGCAAGTCTCGAAGATCCAAAGACTCGCGAGAAAGCGGCTATCTGGAAGCCTAAAGCAGACCGCGTTAAAGAACTATCAGATAAACTGTCCAGCTATATTGATGGATTAAAAGAAAGTTTAAAGAGAGGAAGCGGATATTCACCCGAAAAAGGTGATACTTCTTTTAAAATTGACAACATAGATGCGGCCTCCCGCATAATGGGCACTGAGGGGAAAGGGGAACAACTTCGATTAGCACTGGAACAGTATAAGAAAGACATTCTTGCTATTGATCCTGAAATTGCGAACGAGTTTGACCACGGCTTACCTATTAATACCGAAAAACCGGTTTCCCAAGCTGGTAATACCAATCAGGACTGGTCGTCGGCATATTTTCATATGACGCCAACTATTGCAGCACTTACAATTCTTAGCAAATTTCAAAACGATGTTAAGAATACCGAAAACAAAGTGGCTTCATTTTGTTTTAAAAAGATAGGTGATGTAAAAGTTATTTTTGACAAATTTGAACCTATGATTGGCGCAAACGCTACCTATCTGATGCCTGGTGAACAATTGGAAATAAAGGCGGGGTTGGGTGCATTTAATGCCAGCGTTAAACCCAAGGTATTTGTAAACGGTAATGCCGTAACCGTTGGAGAGAATGGCGTAGCCGATATTAAAATGCCTGCTGGTGGATCAGGGGGACATAGTCTGAAAATTGATGTGAAGTATCCCGATCCTTCTACAGGCGAAGAAAAGACCATTAGTAAAGTATTTGATTATACTGTTGGACAGCCTTCTGGCGTAGCGGTTATGGCTGATAAAATGAATGTATTGTATGTGGGTGTGGAAAATCCCTTAACAATAACTGCAGGTGCCGGTAGCGAAAAAGTGAATGCTTCCATCAATAACGGAAGCGTTTCTAAAGCGGGCGGCAGTAAATATATCGCCAAGCCAAAAGAACCTGGAATTGCGGATGTAAATGTTATGGTAGATGGTAAGTCGGTGGGTAAGGTATCCTTCCGTGTAAAGTACCTTCCTCCAGCTACCGGTATGGTGGGTACATTTGAAGGTGGTCAGGTATCATCTGCACAATTTAAGGCAATGGGTGGTGTAAGAGCTGTATTGCAAAACTCTGAATTTGAAGCTTTATACGAGGTGCTTAGTTATACCATTGCTGACCTGAGCAGTCCGGATTATAATCCGGTTGCGAATAATGGGCCGCGCTGGAGTGGCAGTGCAGCTTCATTGGTTAGTAATTTAAAACCTGGACGAGGGGTGTATATTGATAATATTAAAGCAAGAGGACCAGACGGTAGAACAATTACCCTGAAACCATTATCGTTTATTTTGAGGTAGAATACCTTTTTGAATAATGTCTTGAAATTGTATAAGTTATTAACACTTTTGACCATGAAATGGAAATTTGCGAAATATGCTTTGATGGTTGTGGCTTTTGGAATGGTTGTGGGCACAGCAGATGCTCAAACCAGGAAGAAAACCACCAGAAAGACTACGGCGGCAAAACAGAAGACAAGTGCTAAGAAGACGCAGGCGAATGTTGCTGATGCCAATTTAGGAGTGGCTAAGCAGGATACCATGATCGTGAAAGCGCCTCCTAAGAAGGATCCAATAAAAATGGATACTATTAGGAAGTCGCTTCGCAACGATAATGCGATAGAGATGAATCTGGTGAAGGACCGTACACCGCTTGCGTATGAAAATATTCGCGAAGACGATGCCATTTATCGTGAGAAAGTGTGGAGAGAAATTGACATTCGCGAAAAGGTAAACCTGCCATTTCGGTATAAAGCAGATGAGGATAACGGTAACCAAAGGTTTATTGCAATTTTGCTGAATACTATTAAAAGTGGTGAGGTTACCGCATTTGATGCGTCAATTGATGATCGCTTTACCACACCCATGACATTAGATCAAATAGGATCAAAACTTGCAGGTTCTTGTGATACCGTAATGGTACCGGATACGGAAAAAGATCCTACTTTGTCCAAAGGCATTATGAAAGAGTCGGTAGTATGTGAGGAGTTTAACATGGATGACATCACGAAGTTCCGTGTTAAAGAGGAGTGGGTATTTGATAAGGAGTCTTCCAGAATGTATGTGCGTATATTGGGTATTGCACCGGTTAAAACCTATTTTGATAAGGTTACGGGCAAAGAAATCGGTTCCGCCCCCATATTCTGGGTATACTATCCGGACATGCGCCCCGCTCTTGCTAAATACGAGGTATATAACGGCAAAAATTATGGTGCAAGAATGAGTTGGGAAGAATTATTTGAAAGCCGTTTCTTCGGCAGCTATATTGTCAAATCAACACTCGATAACCCTTACGACCTCTATCTGAAACAATATGTAAAAGATGACGTCCTTAGGTTATTAGAAGGAAATGAAATCAAAAACACGATTTTTAATTATGAGCAAGACCTCTGGTCGTATTAAAAATAGTAAAATGTAATAAGAAAAGGGATTGCAAATGTGCAATCCCTTTTCTTATGAGGTAGCTTCCTGATAACGGGTAGAAAAATCAGTAAAATTCAGTTTTAATGCACAAAAAATACCCATATTGTGGTATTGCAATCATATTTCGTCATAGTATCTTTATCCCGGTTTTTCATAGGATATTGGATTTTAAAATCGGGGCTGGATATCTATCTTGCCCCCTTTTATTTTTGGGGTAGAAGACTGTTTTAATTCATCTTCTTTTTGAAATAGTCAATGATAATCTGTGTTTTGCTATTGCCTATCAGATCAACAAGACTTTCAGCAGTTGTTAGTTCGATATTTTTTACGGATCTATACGTTTTCAATAATAGTTCTGCTGTGCTTTTGCCAATACCCGGAATGCTTTCCAGTTCATTCCTAAATGTTCCTTTGCTTCGTTTCTTCCGGTGAAAGGTGATGCCAAACCGATGTACCTCATCCCTGATCTGTCTTAGCAACTTTAAGCTGTTGCTTTCCCAATCCAGCTTAACTGATTGTTTGTCGCCACTAAAAAATATCTCTTCTTCATTTTTCGCTAATCCTATTAGCGTCATTTTTCCCGTAAGGCGTAACTCCTCAATTGCCGCAAGGGCAGCACTCAGCTGGCCTTTTCCGCCATCTATAATCACTAATTGAGGAAGCGGTTGTTCTCCGCCAACGAGTCTGCTGTACCTCCTGTATACAGCCTCTTTCATTGTGGCAAAATCGTTGATGCCGTCCACCGTTTTTACATTAAAATGGCGATAATCTTTTTTATAGGGTACACCTTCGCGAAAGCATACCATAGCTGAAACCGGGTAGCTTCCCTGAAAATTAGAATTGTCAAAGCATTCAATATGGTTTGGTAATGCGGGTAAAAAAAGGTCTTTTTGTAACTCAAAGAGTACTGCTTTTTTCTCCGCATCGGTTTTCCCATCTAATCGGAGCATCTTTCTTCGATTGAGTTCTTCCCGGAAATAATTGACGTTCTTTTGGGATAAGTCCAGAAGTTTTTTCTTGTCGCCCGCTTTCGGGATTGTAACCATAACGCCTTCCTGCGGATAATGCAATTCAAAGGGGACTATTATTTCCGGAGCATCGCTGTTGAATGTGTCTCTCAGCTCGGCAATTGCAAATTCAAGTACATCAGCCGCCGGCTCGTCTAATTTTTTTTCAAGTGTAATCGTTTTCGTCTGAATAATTGTCCCATTTTCTACTCTGAGGTAGTTTACATAAGCGGCCTTACCCTCTTCTAAAATGGAAAACACGTCTAATGTGCCCAACTTGTGGTTGACGATGGTGGACTTTGCCTGGTATTGCCGCAGTCGTTCAATCTTTTTTCTAATCGTTTCCGCCTTTTCATATTCCATCCTGGTTGAATAGCCGTTCATTTCTTCATTAAACTTGTTGATTACCGGCGATAAATTACCCTTCAGCAGATTCCTAACCTGTCGCAATCCGTCCTCATAATCTTCAGTTGTTTGAAACCCTTCGCAGGGTCCTTTACAGTTACCCAAGTGATATTCCAAACACACTTTGAACTTTTTCTTCTGAATATTATGCTGAGTGAGATTGAGTGTGCATGTACGCAAAGGAATATTTAGTCTGATGAATTCGAGGATTTCCCGTACTTGTCCTACGGAGGTATAGGGTCCAAAATATTCTGAGCCATCGTTGATCTTTTTACGGGTAAGGAATACACGGGGAAAGGGTTCGTTTTTGATAACTATAAAAGGATAGGTTTTGTCATCTTTAAGTTGGATATTATAACGTGGGCGAAATTGCTTGATGAGGTTGTTCTCCAATAAAAATGCGTCCTGTTCAGAATCTACGATTGTAAATTCAATATTGTAAATGCGTTGAACAAGTTCGTGCGTTTTGTAACTGGAAAGATGCTTAACAAAATATGAACTGACCCGCTTTTTCAAATTCTTTGCCTTCCCTACATATAATAGCTCACGCGCCTCATTGTAGTATTTATATACGCCTGGTGCGGAAGGAATGGTATGCACAATTTTATGAAAAGCGGCAGTTGTCATATTGCAATCACAAAGTTAGTTGAAATAACAGCCGTGGCATTTTCCACAAACAACGCGCTTTGAGCCGGTGCCAACAACAGCCGGCGATGATGCTGGAAAATTTCAGTTAAAACCGGGGTATCTCGTTTTGAAATAGCCTCCAATGAAACGATCGCTTCACTCTCTGTCGTCCCAAACATAACGGTCTACGACTATGCGCTCAGGTTGATTTGCTTTTTGCGTGAGGGTAGTGATCTGACAGTTTCGATTGGCCGTCCATAAAATTTTTTGAACAATAACACTATCCTGTCTGGACAGATTTTTTTCTATATATATCGTTTTCACCGCACCATTCTCCTGGTTGAGAAGTACATCGGCCCTCTTGATAGGGGTTTCGTCACTATTGGCAGTATAGGTTAACGAGATGGTGCCGAGCGTGGCATCTATGAAAGAAGTTTCAACGTACGCGGCTTTCAGTGCAGGCGCGCTGATATCAGGGGTTATAAGTGTTGTGGCCAATGATCCAAAAACAGCTTTTTCAATAACGGAAGTATCTGAAATTTGGTTGGCAGTAGAATACCTGATTATAGCCAGGGGTACAGAATCTAAATATTGTAACTGACTACGGATAAAGTTGCCGATGGGATAAAAGTTGGTTGCTGTTGAATCCTTTTTTTTCGACTTGGTGCCTGTATTATTGTGGCAACTAATGAAGACAAGGGACAATACGAAGGGGAAAAGTAGTTTTTTCATTGGCTAAAAGTAGCAAACAGATTGAAAAAACAGAACAATGGAAAAAATGTAACAGGCTTTTTTATGGGAAAAATTGTTCAATCAAGCAGCGCCTATCGTATAGTTTTTGTTACCCCTATTTTGAATCCGTAATCTACTAAGTATTCTTTAACGGGGTATGAACTACGAAAACTCGACATCAACTGGTATCTCAATTGTGGCCCAACCTGCCATTTGAAAGACCCCATATTATACGATACATAGGTTTCCACACCAGCATTGATATTCCATTTTCTAATCAGTGAAGGGTCCTGTCCATACCGTTCGAAGTTGGTGGACAATAAGTATTGATTATTAGAGAAGTTATATACCGGCTGAGCACTGGCGGCAACATTCCATCTGAGTGTTGAGTTGCCTAACACACCCCATTCAAACCCGATGGGCAATGCCACCTGTAAGTATTCATTATTAAACCAGGATGACCCATTTCCACTAAAATTTTTTAAGGTAGAAATAACGTTGATTGAATCTCCGCCCATTGGGCGGTCAACTACAGCAAGCGTAATCCTTTCCGGTTTTGTTGCATACGCTCTTAACTGGTACCTGGAATAATTAAGTTGAAGTCCCGCTTTTAATGAGAAATTGTCGGTGAGTCTATAAACCATCGTTGCACCAACCTCTGCTCCTATGGCAGGTTTGTGGGTTACCAGATTATTAACTGAAGTCGTTTCCTGCGTAATACGATAAGGGATACCCCTAAACACATCAGTAACTTCATTTAGCTCGCTTGAAAGTCTTCTATAGCTGACCACCGGTGAAAAAAACAATTGCCATTTAATCCTTGACTTTTTGAATGGTTCACCGCCCCAGAGTACTTTCTTCACTTCCTGATTTTCACCCGTATTGGGAGCTGTTTTTGCCAACTGCTGTTTCAATACATTTCCTGCAGACGGATGCATAGGTAACGGTTGGGAATCTGATAACTCAATCTCCTGGGTATCGGTAGCATGGTGACTCTCGTGCACAATTTTTTCCTTACTCTTCAGTCTCGAACTTATAAATAGTCGCGTTGACGACAAGGGTGTTTGAATAGAGGTATTGTCTGTATTGTTGTTTCCTGTTGAAAACTGTTGTGGTCGAAAATTAGAATCGTGAATTGAGGACAACGAAACTGCCGGAGTTACTTTGTTAGAATTGCTGTTGAAGGAAATATGCCTAACAGAAATCAGGTTGTGTGTGTCTACAAATATTGCAGTTCCCAACAGTAGTAAAAGGGTTAGGGTAATATAGGGCCATTTTTTTCTGGGATGAACGGATTTGTGAATGTTATTCCATACTTTATCCGAAGGATACATCTTGTATTGATCAGCCTTTTCCTTCAGGAATTCTTCAAAATCATCTATGTGAAAATTTCTCTCCATTGTCAGTCCCTTGGTTAACAGAAGCAGTATTGGTATCCGGTTGTTAATGCTAACAACTCATATTAAGGATTAACTGCTATTGCTTCTAACTTTGATACATACCGAGGCAAAATATGCTTCTTTATCAAAATATCTTCCAACATTGCTTTCGCCCTGGTATATTGCGAGCGACTGGTACTCTCCTCAATTTCAAGCATTCCCGCAATCTCCCGGTGAGAGTATCCCTCAACTGCAAAAAGGTTGAGTACTGTCCGGTATCCAATCGGCAACAACCTTATGCACTCTACCACTTGTTTAGCCTGCACAATCGCAGGAACGCTTTCCTCACGGATATGTACACCCGATGCATGTATAAGGTCCACGCTTTCCGTAAACTTCTTGTTCTTCTTTAAATTGTTGATACATGTGTGAACAATGATTTTTCTGATCCACCCTTCCAGCGCTCCCCTGTTTTCAAATTGTGTCAACTGCCCAAATATCTTAATAAACCCTTCCTGCAACATATCTTCTGCATCCTCCCGGTTTTTTGCGTAACGATAACAAACAGACAACATCTTTGGGCTATACCTATAGTATAACTCCTGTTGTGCAACTGCCTGGTTCCGGATACAGCCTTTGAGCATTGCCTCTTCTGTCATGAAATCGTTATTGATTTCACGTAAGATAGACAATTTTTTGATATGACATGCTGCTCGAAAGAGAAATTATTTGCGCTTAAACCTGCCTTTTACCCCGTTAGGAAGCGCTAATCTATGAGAACATTACCCGTCATCTGAGGCGGAATTTCAAGCCCCATCATTTTTAATATCGTAGGTGCCAGGTCGCCTAACTTGCCGCTTTTCAGGGTTCCTTTCCAGTTGTTATCAATAATAAAAAACGGAACAAGATTGAGTGTATGTGCCGTGTTGGGCGAACCATCTTCATTAATGATATAGTCGGCATTTCCATGGTCGGCGGTTAAAAAAATACTATATCCATGTTCCAGTCCTGCTGTTACAATTTTTTCAACACAGGCATCTACCGTTTCTACTGCCTTAATTACGGCATCCCAAACGCCTGTATGTCCTACCATATCGGCATTGGCGTAGTTTAAACAAATAAAATCAGCCGTTTCACCGTTGATTTCGGGTAAAAGGGCATCCGTGAGTTCATTGGCGCTCATCTCAGGCTTAAGATCGTAAGTGGCGACTTTTGGTGAAGGAGCCATAATCCTGTTTTCTCCTGCAAAGGGCTCTTCCCTGCCCCCACTGAAAAAGAATGTAACATGCGGATACTTTTCTGTTTCTGCTATTCGAATTTGCTTTTTCCCGTTTGCGGCTAATATTTCTCCCAAAGTATGGGTGAGATTGTCGTTTTGAAATACGATATGAACGCCTGTGTAAGTTTTGTCGTATTCCGTCATTGTAGTGTAGTGCAGCGGAAGCGTATGCATACCATAGTCTGCAAAATCGGACTGGGTTAGCACTTCAGTAATTTCTCTGCATCGGTCGGTCCTGAAGTTGAAACATACTACAGCATCCCCGGATTGAATCCTTCCCCGACTTATGTTCTGCTGTTTCTGAATTATTGGCTTTATGAATTCGTCTGTAATATTGGCGGCGTATGAGTTTTCAATGGATTGAAGGATGTTGTCGGTTTGTTCACCTTTACCGTTAACGAGTGCATCGTAGGCTATTTTAACCCGCTCCCAGCGTTTATCTCTGTCCATGGCATAGTAACGGCCGGTTACGGAGGCAATTTCGCCGGTTGTGTTTTCAAGGTGTTGCTGTAAATCTTTAATAAATCCTAACCCACTCTTAGGATCAGTGTCCCGTCCATCGGTAAACGCATGTACGAAAACATTGCCAAGCTTTTCTTCCTTACAAATTTCGGTAATGGCTTTAAGGTGATTAATATGGGAGTGCACACCGCCGTCGCTCACTAGACCCAACAGGTGTAATGATTTGTTTTGTGACCTGGCATATCGAATAGCATCGAGCAGCGCGGCATTTTTCCTGAGTTCGCCGGTTTTGATAGCAACATTTATTCGCTGGAGTTCCTGGTACACAATTCTGCCGGCGCCCAGGTTCAAATGCCCTACTTCACTGTTTCCCATCTGGCCATCGGGTAAGCCTACGGATTCGCCACAGGTAACGAGGGTGGTGTTGGGGTATTTTTTATATAAGGAACTAACAAAAGGCGTTTTTGCATTTTGAATGGCATCGCTGGATTTTACTTTACCTAAACCCCAGCCGTCCATAATGACGAGAATTACTTTTTTGCTTTTCATAGCGCAAAAGTAGGCTATTTGAAAAATTAGCAGGGTATTGAAAGGATGCATTTTGAGCGAAAGTTTTGCCAGGCTTCAACGGAGTATTATTTTCTCTTTTCGGGAGCGTTTGGCGTTGTGTTTTTTTTAACATTTCTGACGTACATAAATAAACTGGCACATTTTTGGGTTAGGAAAAGCAGAACTTTTGAAATGAAGAACCATATTTTAAAGATACTATTGTCTGTTGTGCTCGCCGGAGGGCTGTTCTTCAACTATTCCTATTCAACCCATTCCTATTCTATTGAGGATGTAATTACCGCTATCCATACCGGTAATGCCAATCAATTATCTAATTATTTCGATAAAGTCGTAGAAATCACTCTTCACGACAGGAGCAACACATACAGCAGCAGTCAGGCCGAAGTTATCTTGAAGGACTTTTTTCATTCCTATGGTGTAAAGTCCTTTAAAATTGTGCACAAAGGCTCCAACAACGGTGCAGAATTTTGTATCGGAAATCTCCAAACGAACTTCGGAGTGTACCGAACAACCATCTATATGAAAACACGATCCCAGAAACACATTCTCCAGGAAATCAGGTTCGAAGAAGATTAACCCCTAATTCAATAATATCCGAATCTCGGCCTGGCGCCACTTTTTGTTTATACTCTCTTTGTTAAGATTTTGTTGCTGCACGTCTTTCTATTCAGTAACCGGATAGGTTATTTTAAATTTGAATAGCATCTAAATTTGAAATAATTTTTTACATCGGGTTATTACAACTATGCCACGGGATTCATTAGCGATAAATATTAATACAGGAGGGGCAAAAGCCAATACCTATGATGCTATTGTTATCGGGTCTGGTATCAGTAGCGGCTGGGCTGCAAAAGAACTGTGTGAACAAGGGTTGAGAACATTGGTTGTGGAACGGGGAAGGAATGTTGAGCATATAAAGGATTACCCTACTGCTTTTAAAGACCCCTGGGAATTTGAGCACCGGGGCGATGTAACAAAGGCATACCTGAAAGAAAATCCCCTGATAAGCAAAGCCGCTGGTTTTAGCGAAGAAACAGCTCATTTTTTTATTAAGGATAAAGACCATCC
>JADZFY010000197.1 GCA_020854215.1 Chitinophagaceae bacterium
AATTTTTCGCAGACGGATGGTGACGCCCCCGTAGAGCCTGCTACCGTTCGGTGTCTCACCATACCCGTCAACTTAAGCCCGGAGGGCTTGAACCGTGCCTACGGCAGGCAGGTGTGAGTAGCCCCCAACAAAGCCGGGGGTAAAATGCAGAGGTTTTTGTTGAACCCCGTAGGGGTTCAATGTAAAATTGCCGCAAATATCCGCCGGTTACACCGATGACTATTCAAATTAAACCCCATTCGGGGTATTTGAGCACTCAGTTTTTTTAAGTTGACGGCTATGGAGGCTCACCAGCCAGAAAGCTGTATACGGAACGAAAAATTGAAATGCACCCGAATGGATATTGCCGGTTTATTTGTGCCTCGCAACACATCGTACCTGATGGATTTGTATTCCGTTCAAACTGTCGCTGGCTGGTACAGACACCTGCCAGGACGGACTGCCGTGAACAATGGAGAAACTGTCCACATGTAGCAAAGCAATGTGGCAATTTGGAATGCTTCGATGGGATTTTTAATTCTGTTCTGTTTTCCCTATTTAATATTATTTTTGCTGCCTGCATCATTCAACAGCTTATGCCTCAGTTTAAACAACGACAATTCCTGGATTTTGAAAAGCCGGTTAAAGAATTATTTGACCAGATAGGGCAGGTAAAGCAATTGGCAGAGAAAAATCCAAAAATGAACTATTCGGATACCCTTCAGCAACTGGAGCAGTCCATCCTTGATAAACGCAAAGAGATCACAGAACATCTTACACCATGGCAACAGGTACAACTCAGTCGCCATCCTGATCGGCCATATACACATGCTTATATCAAAAGAATGTGTACCAATTATATTGAATTGTATGGCGATCGAAACGTGGGGGATGATAAGGCTATTGTGGGTGGGTTTGGGCAATTGGATGGGCAAACGGTAATGATGATCGGCCACCAAAAAGGAATCAATACTAAAATGCGTCAGCTACGCAATTTTGGTATGGCAAACCCTGAAGGATACCGGAAGGCCCTGCGTTTGATGAAGCTGGCAGAAAAATTTAATAAGCCCGTTGTTACGCTGATTGATACACCCGGGGCTTTCCCCGGCGCCGAAGCAGAAGAAAGGGGACAGGGTGAAGCCATTGCCCGTAATATTTATGAAATGATGCGCCTCAAAGTACCTGTGATTTGTGTGATAATAGGAGAGGGGGCCAGCGGCGGAGCACTGGGAATTGGTGTGGGTGACAGGGTTTTAATGCTTCAAAATACCTGGTATACGGTAATTTCTCCGGAAAACTGCAGTTCTATTTTGTGGCGAAGCTGGGAAAAGAAAGAGGTGGCCGCAGAACAGCTTAAACTTACTTCTACCGACATGAAAGGTTTTGGGCTGGTAGATGACGTTGTACCAGAACCCTACGGCGGAGCCCATTGGAATTATGAGGAAACTTCTGAAACGCTTAAATCATACCTTATTCCACTCATTAAGGAACTGCAGTCTGTTGATCCGGCAGTTCGTGTACAACAACGAATCGAAAAATATAGTAAAATGGGTTTCTGGGAAGAAATTCCTGAGTAACGGAAAACATCCGGCAAAAGACAACGATTAAGTGTACGGATTCGGAAGTAACCAATATGGAAACCTTTACCTTCAACCAATAACGATATATCCAGAAATAAAGTAAGCAGCATGTCTTTACGAACACAACTCAGAGGAACCGGAGTAGCATTGGTAACACCATTTAAAGAAGATTTTAGTATTGACTACGAAGCATTGGAACGAATGATCGAACACATGATCAAAAACGGGGTGGAGTATATCGTGTCCATGGGTACCACCGGGGAGTCTCCCACCATTGGTAAAGAGGAAAAGAAAGCCATTGTAGCCTTTACAATGAAGCAGGTGGCTGGCCGGGTACCGGTGGTGGTAGGTATTGGCGGAAACAATACCGCCGAAACAATACACGAATTGAAAACGTTTCCATTAGAGGGAGCTGTAGCGGTATTAAGTGTCAGTCCGTATTACAGCAAACCGTCGCAGGAAGGACTGTTTCAACATTACAAAGCGATTGCAGGTGCATCGCCCAGGCCGGTTATTTTATATAATGTTCCCGGAAGAACCGGTAGAAGTCTTGCTGCATCCACAACAATTCGTTTGGCGAATGAAGTACCCAATATCGCCGGCATTAAAGACGCTGCGGGTGATATGTTGCAGAGCATGCAACTTCTAAAAGACCGTCCGGATAATTTTTTAGTATGCAGTGGCGACGACAGCCTGGCGCTACCGCAGTTAGCCTGCGGTATGGATGGGCTGATCAGCGTTATTGCCAACTGTATGCCACGCAAGTTTTCGGACATGGTGCGTTTGGCGCTGAGTGGAAGACTGGCAGAGGCGAAACAGCTCAATGACGCCATGCTTGAAACGTATGATTTGCTTTTTGCTGAAAATAACCCCGCCGGGGTTAAATCCTTTCTTTTCCATCTGGGACTGATAAGGAATGTTTTACGTTTACCCGTAACACCGTTGAGTGAGGCACTGCACCATAAAGCCAGGTTGCTGCTGGAAGCTGATCCTTCATTGCGGTAGAAAAATGGGTATGCTGATGTAAATAGGACGTACACAAACTTTAAATGAGTTTGTTGCGTTAGGTCACTAAGAATATCGGTGGATAATACATCCCATGTCGTTTCAAAAAATCAAAGACTGGTTTCAATGAAATTATTACGAACGCTCCCTTTGTTGATTTGGTTAGCACTAGTTTCATTTATCGGCGCTGCTCAATCGGACAGGATTAGCCTGGGTGACAAACAATACCAATTGCTCGACCGATTGGACATCAAACTGCAAAATGATTCCATTCTTTCCTTTTCTGCAATTAAGCCGTACAACAGAAAAGTATATACGGAAAGAATAGCGTTACTGGACTCGTTAGACGAGGCTGGTGAACTGCCTGTGGATCTTTCGTCTGTTGACCGGAAGAACATGCGGAACCTGCTCATGAATAATTCCGAATGGACAAATAACAGAGGAGCGTCCTTTCGTGTGAACAAACCAATATGGAACACTTTTTTTAAAACACCGGCTCATCTTTACGAAACACATGCAGATGATTTTACATTAATTATTGACCCGGTTATTAATCTGCAGGCAGGTAAATCGTCGGAACTGGATAAGGCATTATACGTGAATACGCGGGGCATTTCCCTGCGTGGAAATATTGGAAGAAAAATTGGTTTTTATTCTTATCTCACCGAAAATCAGGAACGAGACCCACTTTTCGTACAACGTTATGTAAATCAACACAGGGGCGTACCTAATGCGGGCTACTATAAATTAAACGGGACCAGTTATGATTATTTTGATGCACGTGGTGGCATTGATTTCGCAGCGTCCAAATTCGTTAATTTTCGATTTGGCTATGACAAGCTTTTTATCGGAAATGGTTACAGGAGTTTATTTCTAAGCGACTTCAGCAATAATTTTTTATACCTGCAAATGGATGTGCAGTTGCGTAAGTTCAGTTATAAAAGTGTGTATGCTGAAATTATCGCACCATTTAATCC
>JADZFY010000198.1 GCA_020854215.1 Chitinophagaceae bacterium
AGCGATGCCGGCAATATGCAGACCACTGCAATAAAGGACGGATCGGATTGGATATTGAACGGAACGAAGTGCTGGATTACCCACGGCAAGTCGGGTGACGTAGCTGTTGTTATTGCCCGCACAGGTGAGCCGCGCACAAAGAATAATGCGACTGCTTTTATTGTGGAGCGCGGTACAGCAGGATTTTCCGGTGGAAAAAAGGAAAACAAGCTGGGTATGCGTGCCAGTGAAACGGCAGAAATGATTTTTGATAACTGCCGGATATTCGATACCCAACGATTGGGTAATGTGGGTGAGGGATTTAAACAATCGTTGAAGGTGTTGGACGGTGGAAGAATATCTATTGCGGCATTGGCACTTGGGATAGCGAAGGGCGCTTACGAAGCCGCATTGCAATACGCTAAAGAAAGGCATCAGTTTGATCAGCCCATCGCGTCGTTTCAGGGAATATCATTTAAGCTGGCCGATATGGCCACAGAGATTATGGCAGCTGAACTCCTGGTGATGCAGGCCGCAGATAAAAAAAATAAAGGGCTGCAGATGACCAAAGAAGCAGCAATGGCGAAGTATTATGCCAGTGAGGTTGCTGTAAAGGTAGCCAATGATGCCGTACAGATTTTTGGCGGTTACGGGTACACGAAGGATTTTCCGGTGGAAAAATTTTACAGAGACAGTAAGTTGTGTACAATTGGTGAAGGAACCAGTGAAATACAAAAAATTGTAATAGCGAGGGAAGTACTTCACTAAATGTTGTGGTACAGTACCCAACGCCAACTTAACTTATACGCTTACAAGCAGCCTGGAGTTTTTTATTGCTGCGCTATTTGTAACAGGCGGCAATACTAATGTAAAAAATCATCCTCCTCTCTGGGAGCATATTTCGTAAAAACCTTTTCAATTGCGCCAGATAAGAGAGGGAATTTTTCTTTTGCAAAATCTTTTACCAAAGTAATTGCCTTAACTGCCTGTTCCTCGGTTAATCCTGCTTCTGTTTTTAATCGGTCTATTAGTTCTTTCATACTGTTATTTGTAAGCAAAGTAAATGCATAGCTGCAAAATGACCTCGTGCTTGAAATCCTTCACAATATATCGGGCATATTTATATCGAAGAATTAATGCTAAGGTGCGTCCAAATACAACCTATTGTCACCTCAGGCTACTTTCAGCAGACTCAGTTTGTTGTTGTCAAACTTATGTTGTGCATAGTCAAGCGTAAGATGAAACTCTTTTTCCATGGACGAGGGCAGTTCAAACATGGCGTCTGTGAGAATATTTTCACAGATACTCCTCAAACCTCTTGCACCCAACTTGTATTCCATCGCTTTATTCACCATGAAATCAAGTACGTCTTCATCTATCTTCAGTTTAATGCCTTCCAGTTCAAATAATTTTGTGTACTGTTTCATGAGGGCATTTTTGGGTACGGTAAGGATTGAACGAAGTGTTTCTGCATCCAACGGATTAAGGTAGGTTACTACCGGCAAGCGCCCCAGGAGCTCGGGAATCAGTCCAAACGATTTGAGATCCTGAGCATTTACATATTTTAGCAGGTTGTTCTTCATGTATTCCTGCTGATCTTTATTCACATTAAATCCGATAGCATTTGTATTCACTCTGCGGGCTATCACCCGGTCAATACCATCAAAGGCGCCTCCGCAAATAAATAATATATTTTGGGTGTTTACCTTAATCAGTTTTTGTTCAGGATGTTTTCGTCCGCCCTGTGGGGGAACCAGCACTTCAGTTCCTTCCAGTAGCTTGAGTAATCCCTGTTGAACTCCTTCGCCACTCACGTCCCGCGTGATGGAAGGATTATCGCTCTTACGGGCGATCTTATCAATCTCATCTATATAAACAATTCCCTTTTCTGCTGCCGCAACATCGTAGTTGCATACCTGCAGCAGGCGGGTAAGAATACTTTCTACATCCTCTCCTACATAACCGGCTTCTGTAAACACGGTAGCATCTACTATTGCAAACGGAACATTCAGCATTCGGGCAATGGTTTTAGCCAACAGGGTTTTACCGGTTCCTGTTTCTCCCACCATTACAATATTACTCTTATCTATTTCTACCTCATTTTCACCCGGCTTATGCTGCAGGCGTTTGTAATGGTTATACACTGCTACGGCGAGTACTTTTTTTGCCTCATCCTGTCCGATGACATAATCATCCAGGAACTTCTTCACCTCTACAGGTTTTTTAACGGTGAGCTTAAACTGCGGGTGGGAAGATTCATGCTTCAGGGTGAGTTCCTGCTCAATAATTTCTCTGGCATGATCCACGCAGTTCTCGCAAATATGTCCTTCCTGACCAGCAATAAGTATTTTAACCTCATCGCGGCTCCTTCCACAAAAGGAACAATGTAAAATTGATTTAGCCATGGTAATTCAATAATAAGTTTAATATTCGTCTATCCTGGATGGCTAACAAGGGATACGGAGCGGCTTTACTACTATTAAGGCAAAAAGGATAAGGATAAGTTGCAAAACTCCGAAACTTTTTTGTAAAAATCCAGAATTATATTGCCTACATATGTCAATTTTCGTTGTACGAAAAAGCCGCACGTTTAAAGAGCGGCTTCACGTGGAGGCAATGGTTTGCTGCTTAAAGTTTGTCAATAATCTTGTCAACTATACCATATTCTAAGGACTCTTTGGCATCCATCCAGTGATCCCGGTCAAAGTCTGCCATTATCTTTTCCATCGTTTGTCCACAGTTTTCGGCAAGAATCTTCGCGCTGATTTCTTTTACTTTTCGGATCTGTTCCGCCATAATTTCCAGATCGGCAGACGTGCCCTGGCCCCCGCCACTTGGCTGATGGATCATCACTTCACCGTGTGGAAAAATATAGCGTTTCCCCTTTTTACCACCGCTTAAAAGCAGGGAGCCCATTGATGCGGCCATCCCCATGCATACAGTGGCAACAGGTGATTTAATCATTTGCATTACGTCGTATATTACCATTCCACTAGTTACGATACCGCCGGGACTGTTAATATAAAAAGTGATTTCTTTGCCCTGATCAATTGCATCTAAATAGAGCAGGCGTGAGGTAATATCCTTTGCACTTTTATCGTCAACGCCACCCCACAAAAAGATTTTACGCTGCTCGATAAATTTCTTGTCAAACTGCCAGCCACTCAGCATTTTTTCCATTGACGGCATCTCCGGTACTTCGGGATTATCTTCATCATCTGAAATAAAGCGGGTTCTTTTGCTATGAATATTCATAAATAAAATATTAACCGTTATTTTTCTTTCTGTTTTTTGGGATTGGTAAGTAACACCTCGTCTACCAACCCGTATTCCTTGGCTTCCAGTGCTGTCATCCAGAAGTCGCGGTCAAAGTCTTTTACAATTTTTTCAACTTCCTGTCCACTGTGGAAGGCTATTATTTCGTACAA
>JADZFY010000199.1 GCA_020854215.1 Chitinophagaceae bacterium
GGTAGTCGTCTCCCGGTACATAGTCTTTTAATTGTTCAAACTCCATACTACTGCCCAGTTTACGCAAACGCCGGCTGCCGGTTTCGCTTGTTCGATTGCCGATGGCCATCAACTGGTAACGCGTCAAGTGTTGAAAAGACGGGTACGTAGGACTGGTATCTTCGGCTTTAATAATATACCGGCGTTGCACCAGGCGAAGCGGACTACTTACAAAAACATTGATATTTCCAAATACATACTCCCCTCGTTGTGTCGGTCGCAGCAAGTAATGGATATTTGCAACCTGTCCTCCTTTCAATGTCGTTGTCCTTTTCCAATTTCTAATCTGGAACTGAAATGGAATTTCATCAATCAGCTCTAATTTAACCTTGAATGTATAGCCATTTTCGATTTCCAGTCTTATCGTATTATCGTCTCCGTTACTAAAACGTTCCGGTGTGAACCTCCTTCCTCTTATTGCCGGGTCTTTTGCAAATAACACAATAATATCCGCCACTATGAGAACAACCAGTATAACCTGTAAAACGCGAGCGACGCCAAATAATACCGGAACAAAAAAGGAGAGGATAAACAGGAGTACAGCCAACGCAAGCAGTGCGTAGGTGTTTTGGGTAAAATCGAAGGAATGATAAAATGTGAGCAGCTTTTTCATTGGTTAACGCGGGATATCGTGAGCATGAATTATTTCTTTGATCACATCGTCTTCCGAAGCGCCTTCCATTTCTTTTTCTGGGGTTAGGATGATGCGATGACGCAACACCGGAATTATCATTTCCAGAATATCTTCCGGAGTAACAAAGTCGCGGCCCTGCATCGCTGCTATGGCTTTTGATGATTGCATTATCGCTAAAGAAGCACGGGGAGATGCACCCAAATAAATGGATTTATGCGACCGTGTAGCCGTTACCAGCCGGGCGATGAATTGAATGAGTTTTTCTTCAATTAGTACCTGGCGCACTTTTCGTCTGAGCTCACCAATTTGAGTAGCCGTTAAAACAACGCCGAGCAGCGATGCAATTTCTTCCCCTGGTGTCTCCTGAAATCGGGTCATTATTGCCACTTCCTCTTCCTCAGTAGGATAAGGAACCGATATCTTAAACAGAAACCGATCCAATTGTGCTTCGGGGAGGCGGTAGGTACCTTCCTGCTCAACCGGGTTTTGCGTTGCCAGCACCATAAATGGCTTTTCCATTGGATGCGAATGCCCGTCAATGGTTACCTGTTTTTCTTCCATCACCTCAAACAGTGCCGCCTGGGTTTTTGCCGGTGCACGGTTAATTTCGTCCACTAAAATTATATTTCCAAATACGGGCCCGCGTTTAAATTGAAAGGCGCCTTCTTTCGGATTAAAGATTGAGGTTCCCAATACATCGGATGGCATAAGATCCGGTGTAAACTGTATTCGGGAAAAATGAAGGTCAATACATTTAGCTACGAGCCGGGCAGTTAAGGTCTTTGCCACACCAGGAACACCCTCTATCAGCACGTGTCCATCGGCAAGCAACGCAGCCATAATTAACTTCACCATTTCCTGTTGTCCTACGATTACTTTGCCTATTTCGCTGCGCATCTGCGCAACGGCTTCATGCAGTTGCGAAAGGTCAGTGCGGGAATTAAAAACGTTTTCTTCCATACTATAGTTTTTTATAAAACTGTTCTAATAAGTTATAAAATGATGCCAGCTCGCTATCGCTAATTGCAGGCGCTTCCTGAACTAAACGAATATGATCTGCAATAGAACGAATCAAATTTTCACTGTGTCCTGATTTAAGTGCAAGCTGCAATATCAGTGCTTCATCCATCTTCGTTGTACTCAACCGAAACTGACGGTAAACATATTCTGTAAAACCTGCACTCATTTTCATACAAAGGTTTTTATGATCGCCCTGTTGAAAATAAAGACGTCCAATGGTTTTCACAAAGTCTAGTGAATCGTTCTGCGGGGTGGCAAAAACGGGAATAATCCTCTGCTTTCTTTTCATACCCAGTAAAACAAATACGACTAAACCCGTTACTATGGAAAGCAAAGCCATTCGAAAAGAAGGTTGCTGCATCAATACTCTTAATGGGGAGCTATTTGGTTGTCCACGACTCCGGGGCTTATGCAGGTAGTATTCATCCCAAATAACATTAAACGCAGCAGCATTCATAGATGAAAACAACTGGTTATAATATCCCATGTTCTCCTTATGCAACAAAAAATAGTTGCTTAAAGCAAGTGGCGCAGAATGGATAAAAAAATTACCCTCACCAGCCCGCATCCGGATAAATGATGGCTTATCCTCTCCGGTAATACCAAGCAGATGTGCTTTTGAGGAATCAAAGCCACCGAACCAGGAATTTAATTTTCGACCAGGATAGGAATAGTGGCTGTGTATTTTGGAAAACGGCGGATGCATTAACCCGGTATGCAGCGTGTCCAGTCCGGAATTGTTTTCAAATACAGGCAGGCCCGGGTCGGAATAGTGCAGGTTAATATGGAAAAAGCGCTGTGCTGTATTACTCCAGTCGTATGACGAGATAAATACATCATTTCCCTTTTCTGCAAAATGGAACAGCTCTTGCAGTTCATCTTTGCTGCTATTGAAGTCCTTACAGATGATAATCAACACCTGTTTTCCCGAATCATAATTCAATACGTCTTCATCCCAGTAACCCGGAGCTTTTTTATTAATACTTATTGCAGCTTGCGGAAAGATATGGTGTAAATTTTGGTAGGTAACAAATGTGCCGTAGGGAATTTTGTCTTTTCTATTTAAGGTAACCCGATGATCGAAACTTTTCTTGTGTCCTGTCACAAGGAGCGCAACTGCCAAAAGAAGCAGTAACACAGGGAGCAGGTATGGAAGTGTTCTCTTCAAACCGATACGCCTGCTTTTTGGTAAAGTGAAGAAAAATCATGTTGTAGTTGTTCGAAGATATCTTTATTCACAGGAATCATTCCGTACCACACGTATTCATAACTGCGGGTGATTTGGAAAAATTCGTGATAAAACGGTTGGATATATAATTCGTTAAGAATTTCCTGATTCGTTGTGTCTGCTGCAAAATGAATGAAACCGTGATGAGAGAATATTTTTAACAATTGCAGATAAGAAAATCGAATCGCCATCCGGTAATCACGCTGCGAAACGGCTTTTGCAATGGCTTCCTTCAGGCTTTCGCTGGTGATATCTTCCATTGCATCTTCTTGTGTTTGCCTGAACAGCGCAGCAGATTTTCCCCTGCTAAAGATATTCATCTTGTTTTGAATGAGAAACCAGATCAATGCAACAGAAAACAGAATAATCATCAACAACCACAACAACTGCCGGAATATAGGAGAGCCCAATAAGATCCCCAATGCCTGCAAAAATTTCTCCCCAAAACTGCTGCTCTTTTCTGATTCGCGTTCAAGTGGAATCTCAGCGTTAGCATACCAGAAACGATCATCTGTTTTCATTCTCCTGGTGATCGAATCGGGAACAAAACGATTGTTGATAACGGTGGAATCAAATAGTGAATACGGGGAAGGTTTATTTAAGAAAAACAAAGTATCTGTTTCTGTTTGATCGGAGTCATTTTTCAATGAATAGGTTGGCAAACTGTCCGGCACGCTGTCGGCAGGTGAATTGTCTTGCGGAAGTATAGTTGTGTCGGAAGCCTCCTGGGTAAATCCGTTGCCTGGCGTAAACGCAATCAACTTTAAGATGAAAATGCAGGATATTAATAGGAATCGCCGGATCACTTCAGGAGTTTTTGGGGTTAGCTGTTAATCGTTTATGCTGTTGAACAGGGTATAGGATATAATACCATGTAATATAGGCGCAAGACAGAAGCAAAATGGTTCCGCTGAGCCACCATGGCATCGTATAGTAACGCGTGACGAAGCCTTCAAAAAATGCAGCCACCGTAAAAACCGGGATAAGACTTGCCAGGATAATAACGCCGTCCCGGGCGCCCTGTATAAAGGCGTCAGTTCGTTTGCCTGTACCCGGAAATAGCCAACTCTTACCAAGAACGATACCGGCGGCACCTGCTATTACTATGGCAGATATTTCGAGCGTTCCGTGTATAAATACGGTGAGCAGCGATTGTAACCCCAACCCTCTTGCAAAAAACATTTGTTCAAAAGCGCCCAGCCGTACACCTTCCGTTAACAA
>JADZFY010000200.1 GCA_020854215.1 Chitinophagaceae bacterium
ATTTGGCGTTGGTGGGGGTTAGCTTATTAACTGCCGCGCTCCTTTTTACCGGAAGGAATACAGGGTTCACCGGAAATTACACTTTAATCACCTATTTAGGCTTGTAACCCCGCGGGGCACCCGGTAGTTTTGATTAAAATTTATTGAATATGCGAAACAGAAAACGTTGTAATGAAAGCCGAACGGGAACGGTGCTGGCTGGTTTGTTTTTATTGCTGATAGGTGTTGCAGCCATTCTGCGTGAAACCGTGTGGGACTTTCCGTCGTGGATACTGAGCTGGCCCATGCTTTTGATAGCTATCGGTGTTTTTATTGGGCTAAGACATGGTTTTAGGGGTCCTGGCTGGATCATCCTTATAGGCTTGGGTTGTATTTTCCTGGCTGACCGCGTTGTGCCGGGAGTAGATTTCAAACCATTTATTTGGCCCTTTGTTATTATTGCCGTTGGCCTGTTTATGATATTGGGTGCCAGCTCCAGGAAAAAGTGGATGCGGGATAAATGGGGAACGGAAGAAGCGGGTAACGAAAAAAAAAATATGAACTTCCATGACACGTTTGTCCCGGCAAAGGAATCAGGTAGTAAATATAATGACGAGGACTTTGTTGAAAGTACCGCTATTCTTGGAAGTTCAAAAAAAGTGATCCTCTCCAAGAATTTTAAAGGTGGTGATATTACTAATTTCATGGGCGGAACGGAACTCAATTGTACACAATGCGATATAACCGACAAAGCAAGGTTGGATATCACTACCGTTTTTGGTGGTACTAAAATCGTTGTACCTCCTCATTGGACGATAAAATCAACGGTTACCTCAATTTTCGGCGGGTTTGAAGACAAAAGACCGCCGTCCGTTACAGCCGATCCGGGCAAGGTATTAATCATTGACGGCACCACCATCTTTGGTGGTATAGAAATTAAATCTTACTAACTGCAATTACCGATTTATGAGCTGGTTTCTTGTAAAAATTGTTTATCGTATAATTTGCGGGGAGGGAAAGCATACACCCCAGTTTGATGAGCAGTTAAGGCTGGTTGAAGCATCCGATGAGGAATCGGCGTTTTCCATAGCAACGGAATTAGGCCGACAGGGGGAAGATCGCTTTTTTAACCAATCGAACCAATTGGTGCAATGGCATTTTGTAAATGTTTCGGAATTGTTTCGGATAGAGGCGCTCCAAAATGGGGTAGAATTGTATAGCCGTATCGAAGAAAAAGAAAACGGCGAACTTTATACCGCTTTAGTGCATAGCAAAGCGGAGCATTTGCAGTTGAACCACGCTCTGGGTTATTTGCAGTCCATATAAAAACGATAAAGTGCCGGCATCCGTTTTTTCCATAAAGAGGAATCACTACTATTTCGCCATCTTCTGGATCAGTTGGTCAATCGTTCATATTTGGATATTACAGGATAGGGGTTATGGTTTTAAGGCAGCCTGTATAGACAGTGTCGTTAGCAATGCGCTTCTCGCAGGCATTTCCCTCCTGGTTATTACCACGATGCGGCATTACCTCCCGCGAAAAGAATCCGTTACTTATTTGTTTTTACTCTGCATTGGTTTGGGGCTGGTGTGGTTCGGATGTGCAAAACTGGCGTTGTCGTATGTGGCAGATGAGTTCGTGATCAATTCGTTTAATGAATCGGTAGCTGTACGGGTCGCCATTGCCATCCCTGTTTTCGGCTGTGTTATTTTGATGAGTGCTTTAAGGTACACGCTGGAAGAGCAAAAGGAACAGGAACGGAGGAACGGTGAATCGGAAAGGCTGGTTCGAGATGCCGAATTGTATAAACTTCGCCAGCAATTGCAACCCCATTTCCTTTTCAATAGTTTGAATTCCATCAGCGCACTGATCATAAGCAGGCCGGATGAAGCACGGGAAATGATTCAGCAGTTGTCGGATTATTTGAGGAATACATTGAGAAAAGAGGAACATCTTTGGGTGAAACTGGGTGAAGAAATACACTACCTCGAGTTGTACCTGAGTATAGAAAAAGTGCGGTTCGGACACCGGTTATCTACAGTTATCCAATGTGGGGATGCGGCGTGCGAAATGAAGTTACCCGCAATGCTGCTGCAACCCATTGTTGAAAATGCGATTAAATTCGGGTTGTATGATACTACTGAAAACATTACCATTTCTATTGAGTGCTTTGCGGGCGACCGACTCCTTACGGTTACGGTAAAAAATCCCTTTGATCCGGAAGTGACTTTCCCCAAAAAAGGAACAGGGTTCGGATTGAATTCTGTCCGGAAACGCTTGTTCCTGTTGTTTGCCAGAAACGACCTGCTCTCTGTTTCGACAGACGAACATATTTTTATTACACAGGTAAAAATTCCACAATAAATGTATAAGGTACTCATAATAGATGATGAACCTCTCGCGAGAAGTATCGTAAGGGAGTATTTGAAGGAGTATTCACAGATTGAAGTAGCAGGGGAATGCGCTGATGGATTTGAAGGAGTTAAAGCGATTGGCCAATATCAACCTGATCTGATATTTCTTGATATACAAATGCCAAAAATCAATGGTTTTGAAATGCTGGAACTGATTGACCGGCCACCTTCGGTAATTTTTACCACGGCGTTTGATGAATATGCCATCCGCGCCTTTGAAGCGCATGCGATAGACTATCTGTTAAAACCATTTAATAAGTCGCGTTTTGACAAGGCGCTGCGAAACTGGCTTTCGCAGCGGAACGCGGATGGCGTAACACCGTTTCCATCTGACCTTTTATCCACCGCTGTCCAAACTCCTCTACAGCAAAGCAGGGTGGTGGTTAGGATTGGTGGAAAAATTAAAATCATCCCAACGCAGGACATCCGGTATATCGAGGCGGCAGACGACTATGTGAAAATACATACCGGTTCAGACTCCTTTCTTAAGAACAAAACCATGCAATATTTTGAGCAGTTACTGGATGCCCGCCAGTTTGTGCGCGTTCACAGGTCATATATCGTGAATATTCAACAGGTAACACGCTTGGAGCCTTATGAAAAGGAAAACTACATAGCGATATTAATAGATGGACTGAAGGTGCCGGTAAGCAAAACAGGGTACCTGAAACTCAAACAGGTACTGGGATTGTAGGTGAGGGACACTGATTTTTGATAAGAACCCGAAAGCCGGATCAGGCGCCTGTAATGAGAGATACAATTTTTAACGGGTATGCCCGTTTAGAGCTAAAATCAATACTATGAAAAAGCTATTCTTGCTTTCGGTTATGGTGTTATCTTCTTTTTGTTTTAGCCAGGTTTTCGCACAAAAAAGTAGTAAACTCTTTAGTTTTGGCTTTGGGTTTGAAGGCGGCCCGGTAATGGGTAATGCAGAATTTAAAGAGTCATTTAGTTCGGAGTTCGGTATGAGTTTACGATTCTCCCTTAAAGCCGGTCCGGGCTTTGCAACTTTCTCGCCAGGTGCGTTGGTGGTTATTCCTAAAAAGGTTTCGGAAGAGGATATTAAACTCGGTTCCCGTATTCCGTTAAGGGCGGGTTATAAATACATTTTTGCACGGAACTTTTTTGTAATGGGAGAAGCCGGTTATGCGGCTTATACTTTTTACTCTGCAGATACCGGCAGTGAAACCCAGGAAGTAAATAAAGAAAAATCGGGGGGCTTTACCTATGCTCCTTCTGCTGGAGTTAACCTGGGGAAGTTTGAAGCCGGCATACGTTATGAAGTAACCACACTCAAGGAATTGGATAGTAAAGTGTCAATGCTTGGTCTTAGAGTGGGATTTAATTTTTAGCATTTTAAAATTTTACTTTTTGTGTCGTGGTTCCGCATCTAAACAACATTACCATTTTTCAACGAAACAGATTAAATGAGTTTTCAGATTGCGTTTGCAAGAAAAAAAACCGGACGATTATGGTCCGGTTTTTTAATTCAATAATCAGAGGTGTGCAAATGTTTCATTGATTGTGCTACTGTTACATTTCCTGGTTTTTGGTGGTTTTCAGGATAAAGACTTTTTGGGTTTCATAGAAATGGTAAGGTGATTGTCAGCATCGCTTTTCAACAGGAACTGGATTTTGGTGTTTTCTCAAAGGAGAGGTAATCGGATTTTCAGGGGTATCGGATAACGGGTTTTTCGGGGTTCGG
>JADZFY010000201.1 GCA_020854215.1 Chitinophagaceae bacterium
GATGATATAACCCGGTTTGAATACATTCAAAAAACCAATAAAGAAGCAGGACCTGCCCTGGTGGGTATTGAATTGCACGACAAGAACGACTATCATAAACTCATCCGGCACCTGAAAGAATACCAGATCAATTTCTTTGAGATAAATAAGGATGATAAGCTTTTCGGATACCTGGTTTAAACAGGATATTAACAGTCGTTAGTAATTTTTAGACAAAAAATTGATTTGTTCCGTTTTTTTTGTACTTTTATGCTCTTGCCTGCCGTATGTTTAAATAATTTTTAATTACTTTCTATTTTTTTGATTTTTTTAAAATAACTACCGATCTATGGTTAGAAATGGTTTGTATAGAGCGGAATTTGAGCGCGACTCCTGTGGTGTAGGATTTGTAGCCAATATTAAGGGAAACAAGTCGCACCAGATTGTGTCGGATGCGCTCACGCTGCTGGAGAATATGGAACACCGGGGTGCCTGCGGCTGCGAAAACAATACCGGTGACGGTGCGGGGATAATGATCCAGGTACCGCATGAGTTCTTTTTTGCCGAATGTGTGAAACTGGGTGTTCATCTGCCGGCCTTTGGGCGCTATGGCGTAGGGGTTGTATTCTTTCCTAAGGAAATAAGAGTGCGTGAAGAGTGCAGGGAGATATTTGCACGTGCGGCGGAGAAGCTGGGACTGGAGATATTGGTTTACCGGAAAGTTCCTGTTAATACAACAGGTATTGGTCCAACGGCGCTATCGGTAGAGCCCGAAATGGAGCAGGTATTTATTGCCTGTCCGGATCATATCCAAAATCCTGATGATTTTGAACGAAAGTTATTTGTACTGCGTAACTATGCCACTCATACCATCAACAATACCGTAAAAAAGGATAGCGTAGGATTTTACATTGCTTCGCTCTCGTACAAAACAGTTACATATAAGGGGCAGCTTACCAGTATGCAGGTGCGTACGTATTTTCCTGACCTGAGCAATAAAAGAGTAGTGAGTGCACTTGGACTTATTCACTCCCGCTTTGCTACCAATACTTTTCCTTCCTGGAAACTGGCACAACCATTTCGTTTTATAGGCCACAATGGAGAAATAAACACGCTTCAGGGAAATCTCAACTGGTTAAAAACTAATGAAACCGATCTTTTCTCTCCTTATTTCAGTAAGGAGGAAATGGATATGCTCCTGCCTATTGTTGGCAACGGGCAGTCTGATTCGGCCTGCCTCGACAATATGGTCGAATTGCTTACCCTGTCTGGCCGTTCTCTGCCACACGTGATGATGATGCTTATTCCGGAAGCCTGGGATGACAATGATAAAATGGATCCAGTAAAGAAGGCCTTTTATGAGTATCACGCGGCAGTAATGGAACCCTGGGATGGTCCGGCTTCTATATCATTCACTGATGGAAAGATTATCGGTGCAACATTAGATCGCAACGGGCTGCGTCCTTCGAGGTTTTGTGTTACACATGATGATCGGGTGATAATGGCCTCCGAAACGGGCGCCTTACCCATAAATCCCGGTATCGTAAAAAGCTATGGACGGCTGCAGCCTGGAAAAATGT
Organism: Chitinophagaceae bacterium; assembly: GCA_020854215.1. Taxonomy (GTDB): domain Bacteria; phylum Bacteroidota; class Bacteroidia; order Chitinophagales; family Chitinophagaceae; genus Agriterribacter. The sequence goes on from JADZFY010000201.1 coordinate 1,560, forward strand.
TTGTGGTAGATATGGAGCAGGGCTGTATTATCAGCGATGAGGAACTTAAACAACGCATTTGTTCTCAAAAGCCTTACAGCGATTGGTTGAATCAATATAAGATTCGGCTCGAAGAGTTGGCGCCACCCCGCGTTACATTCACCCATCTGTCCGAAGAGTCCGTTTTTAAATACCAGAAAGCCTTTGGATACAGCACCGAGGATTTAGAAGCGCTGATCAAACCCATGGCCCTCGAAGCAAAAGAGCCCGTGGGTGCAATGGGTACTGATGTACCTCTGGCTATTTTATCAGACCAGCCACAGCACCTTAGCAGTTATTTCAAACAGTTGTTTGCACAAGTTACCAATCCGCCTATTGATCCCATCAGGGAGCGACTTGTGATGAGTCTTGCCTCGTATGTGGGCAATAACGGGAACCTGCTGGTGGAATCGCCGCAGCATTGTCATGGTGTGGCGCTGAAACAACCTATCCTTACGAGTACCGAGTTGGAAAAACTCCGGAGTATTGATACCGGCATTTTTCAGGCCAAAACATTGCAGTGTTATTTCAGGGCCGATGGTAAACCGGGGTCCTTAAAAGCCGGCTTAGACCGGTTGTGCCGGTATGCCGTAGATGCCGTGGAAGATGGGTTTGAAGTGATCATCCTGTCGGACCGTGCGATTGATTCCGACCATGCCGCAATTCCCTCATTGCTGGCAGTATCTGCCGTGCATCATCATCTAATTCGGAAAGGCTATCGCGGCAGAGTGGGCATTGTGGTTGAAGCAGGTGATGTTTGGGAAGTCCATCATTTTGCGTGTTTGATTGGTTTTGGTGCCACAGCAATCAATCCCTACCTCGCATTGGCTACTATTCGCACCATGAAGGCTACCGGAAAATGGGAAACGGATCAGGACTGGTATGCACTTCGGAAAAATTATGTGAAGGCTGTTTGCTATGGGCTGCTGAAAGTATTTTCCAAAATGGGTATCTCTACCCTGCAATCTTACCAGGGGGCACAGATATTTGAAATATTAGGATTAAACCAGGATGTGGTGAATAAATATTTCACCGGCGCGGTAAGCCGTGTGGCCGGAATGGGACTTGATGAAATTGCGAAGGAAGCCCTTTCCAAGCATGCGCTTGCTTTTAATCTGAAGGATATTCCGGTGGACCGCCTTTCTGTGGGAGGTATTTATCAGTGGAGGCGAAAAGGGGAAGTGCATTTATTTAATCCTCAAACCATTCATTTGTTGCAGCATTCCACCAAAATGAATGACTACAATATTTTCAAAAAATACAGCAAAACCGTAAACGATCAGGGTGAAAAGGCTTGTACTTTACGCAGTCTCTTCCAGTTTAAACGCAACCGCCCGTCTATTTCTCTAGATGAAGTGGAACCTGCAGAAAATATTTACAAACGATTTGCTACTGGAGCCATGTCGTTCGGTTCCATTTCATGGGAAGCGCACACTACATTGGCTATCGCCATGAACCGGCTTGGGGGTAAAAGCAATACCGGGGAGGGTGGAGAAGATGATCGCCGTTATGAGCGCATGCCCAATGGAGATTCTATGCGGTCTGCCATTAAGCAGGTGGCTTCGGCGCGTTTTGGAGTAACCAGCCTGTATCTTACTGAAGCGGATGAATTACAGATCAAAATGGCCCAGGGTGCTAAACCCGGCGAAGGCGGACAATTGCCGGGTCATAAAGTAGACGATTGGATTGGCAAAGTGCGTCACTCCACACCGGGTGTAGGATTGATTTCTCCGCCTCCGCATCACGATATTTATTCGATCGAAGACCTCGCGCAATTAATATACGATCTTAAAAATGCAAATCGTGCCGCGAGAATTAACGTGAAATTAGTTTCCAAAGCAGGCGTGGGTACAATTGCGGCAGGAGTTACCAAGGCCAAGGCCGATGTTGTGCTCATTGCGGGTTATGATGGAGGTACCGGCGCTTCGCCCATTAGTTCTATCAAACACGCCGGTTTGCCCTGGGAGCTGGGTTTGGCAGAAACACACCAAACCCTGGTGAAGAACAGACTTAGAAGTCGTGTGGTGGTACAGGCAGACGGACAAATGAAAACTGCCCGTGATATTGCCATCGCTACATTACTCGGCGCGGAAGAGTGGGGTGTGGCCACGGCAGCGCTAATTGTGGAAGGCTGCATCATGATGCGGAAATGTCATCTGAACACCTGCCCGGTAGGTGTTGCCACGCAGGATCCGGAGTTGAGGAAACGTTTTACGGGTGATCCGGATCATGTGGTAAATTTTTTCCGGTTTATCACACAGGAGCTTAGAGAGATCATGGCAGAACTTGGCTTCAAAACAATCAATGAAATGGTAGGTCAGGTGGATTGCCTGGAGCGTCGCGAAGGCATCAATCACTGGAAGTATAAAAAACTGGATCTGTCTCCGATATTGTATAAAGAACCGGCGTCCGAGGGAACAGGTCTGTATTGCCAGGAGGAACAGGATCATGGTTTGACGGGTATTTTAGACTGGCAGTTGCTGGAAAAGGCCCAACCAGCGTTACAAAAACAAGAACCTGTAAGTGCAGCATTTGCTATTCGCAATATTGACCGTACCGTGGGTACCCTCCTTTCAAATGAAATTACGAAACGTTATCGTGCTGCGGGTTTGCCAGACGATACCATTCACTATTCATTTAAAGGTACTGCCGGGCAAAGCTTTGGCGCGTTTAATACCTGTGGGGTTACTTTTGAATTGGAAGGCGATGCAAACGATTATTTTGGTAAGGGATTAAGCGGTGCAAAACTGATTGTGTACCCGTCCAGGGAAGCCGGCTTTGTTCCGGAGGAAAATATCATCATCGGTAATGTGGCATTTTATGGTGCTACTTCGGGTGAGGCATACATCAGGGGTAAGGCCGGTGAGCGGTTCTGTGTTAGAAACTCAGGTGCAAAAACAGTAGTGGAAGGTGTAGGCGATCACGGTTGTGAATACATGACTGGCGGACGTGTGGTAATACTGGGTGATACCGGACGGAATTTTGCCGCGGGCATGAGCGGAGGTATCGCTTATGTGTATGATGTAAAAGGCCAGTTTGCTGATAACTGCAATATGGAAATGATTGATCTTGATCCGGTGATTAACGGAGAAGCGGAAGAGTTGTATGATATGATCAGTAAACATTTTGCACATACCGGTAGCACAGTGGCCCGCTTTATTTTAGATGATTTTGAAAACCAGTTGAAGAATTTTGTAAAGGTTTATCCTAAAGATTATAAGAAGGCTGTTCAGAAAGCCGGTGTAAAGGTGGAGGAGAAATAAACAGAACAGGAGGAGTACTTCTATTTTTCATTTTATTAAAGCAATTAATATCATGGGTAAAATAACAGGCTTTTTAGAATTCACACGTGAGTTACCCAAAAAAAAGCCGGTAGAGGAAAGGTTGAAGAATTACAATGAGTTCACAGAACTCTTTCCCGAGCAAAAACTTGTCAATCAGGCTGCACGTTGTATGAACTGTGGTGTACCTTTTTGTCATAGCCACAATGGTTGCCCTTTAGGCAATCTGATTCCGGAGTTTAACGATGCGGTTTATCGCAAAAGCTGGCGCGAAGCCTATGATATTTTAACCTCCACCAATAATTTTCCGGAGTTTACCGGGCGTATTTGCCCGGCGCCCTGTGAAACGGCCTGTGTGCTGGGTATTAATCAGCCCGCAATTACTATCGAAGAAATTGAAAAGCATATTATAGA
>JADZFY010000202.1 GCA_020854215.1 Chitinophagaceae bacterium
ACTTCCACTAAATGGAATGGCCCCGAAGATGATACAGAACAAGTATTCATCACCAACTGTCAGACAGATTATACAGGAGTAGCCATCCGCGCAAGTGACAGTGCAGGCATTCATCATGTATATGTAAATGGGGTTATCACAAAAGCAAGGCCGGATATACCCACACCTTATGGACTAAGCCGCAGCCCCTATACATTGCTGGTAGGTGGCGGAGGATATGGACAAGCTTCTATCCCCGGAAAGATCAATAATATTTATGCGATGAACCTTATGGGTGATGGCAAATCTTTGATTTTGATTGAATCGCCAATCGCCAATTGCCAGTTCGTGAATGGAATCTATACGGGCAGCGCTCAGGATCCTATTGTTTACACGATTGATAAAACGAGAACTAAAAATGTTGGTGCAGTTAACCTGGTAAAAGTGCGGATAGATTAATAGCCGGTAATGCTATCGCTTATTCAGAATTGGTTATGGTCAATTGTGATTAGCTTCGCTTTCTGAAAAGATACATCAGCAATAATTTTCTCCCGGTAACCGGAGATGGTATGAATAAAAAAACAATTTATGAAAAGAGGAAGAAAAGGTCATCAATTATTTCTTTAGGTATAGTTGTATTGATTACACTCTTCTCTTTTGTAAAAAATGATACTGGAAGAGATGCTGAAATGCAGGCGTCTCCCAAACCCAACATCATCTTTTTACTCACCGATGATCAGCGTTGGGATGCTTTAGGCGCAATGGGCAATACGATTATTAAGACGCCCAATATGAATAAACTGGCAAGCGCCGGTATATTATTTCAAAATGCTTATGTAACTACTTCCATTTGCTGTGTGAGCCGGGCAAGCATCCTGACCGGACAGTACGAATCGCGGCACAATATTCACGATTTTTCAACAGACCTTAGCCAGGAAGCAATCGCACAGAGTTATCCGGCGCTATTAAAAAATGCAGGATATAACCTTGGCTTTGCAGGTAAGTTTGGCGTAGGACATCATCCGCCTTCTTCAATTTTTGATTTTTGGGTGGATACGGAGGCAGGAGGGAAGGGACAACCTGATTATGTTATCACCGGCAAAGACGGTAAGAAGATTCATGATACGGATACGCTGGGAAATGCCATTCAAACATTTTTAGACGAATTTGGTCATGCCGGCAAACCCTTTTGCCTGTCTGTAAGTTTTAAAGCGCCACATGAGCAGGATGGCTATCCACCCACTTATGTTATTCAGCCCAAGTACAAGGATTATTATAAGGATGTTACCATTCCGTATCCCGTAACAGCAAAGCCTGAATACTGGAATCAGCTTCCGGATTTTTTCAGAACGGATACGAATTTTGGAAGGGAAAGATGGAAGGGGCTTTTTGGAACCCCGGAGCTGTACCAGGAAAATGTGAAAAATTATTACCGTTTAATAACAGGTGTGGATGGTGTGGTGGGCGATATGCTGAAAAAGCTGGAGCAATTGGGAATAGCAAAAAATACCATTATCATTTTTATGGGAGACAATGGGATGTTCCTGGGTGAACACGGTATAGAGGGCAAATGGTATGGTTATGAAGAATCTATCCGGGTGCCGCTTTTTATTTATGATCCTAATGCGCCGGATAAGATCAGACAATACCGCGCGCCGCAAATGGCGCTGAATATAGATATTGCTCCCACTATCCTGGCTATGGCCGGAGTACCTGTCCCCAAAGGCATGCAGGGCGTGGATCTCATTAGTTTACTGGAAAACAGGATCCCCGAAAGGAAAGATTTCTTTTACCAGCATTATTTTTTAGGAGGGCCTCGAATACCCAGAGTAGAAGGAGTAGTGACGAAAGATTTTAAGTACATGAATTGGATAGAGTACAATTATGAAGAAGTGTATGATGTAAAACATGACCCGCACGAAACCGATAACCTGGCGGTGGATCCAAAGTATAAAACAAAACTGGCAGCGTTACGTAAACGATACCAGGCGTTGAAGAAATCGCATGGGGTTCCGGAGGATGTATGGAATAAGGCGAAGACGAAGTTTTAGGAGACCCGGACTAAACAATTTGACGGGCACTTTAAAGCGATGCCGGCTTTCTATTTTCTGGTTGCTTACTGCCATTTTTTCCTTATCTTTCTTCTCAGAATCACCATTTTTTTAATCTATGACGGAACGCCTGCTTCAGTTTATTTGGCAGATGCAGTATTTTAATAAAAACGATCTGCGTACTTCGGAAAATGAAACTTTACAGATTATCACTTCTGGCCGCTACAATACCGATCAGGGGCCGGATTTTCAGGAAGCCAGCATAAAAATAAATTCAACAACCTGGGTAGGGAATATCGAAGTGCATGTAAAGGCATCAGACTGGGACCTTCATAAACACGGAGAAGATAAGAATTACAGGAACATCATTTTGCACGTGGTATGGGAAAACAACAATTTAAAGGAAGGCAGTCTGCTTGAAGCTGTGCCGGTTTTGGTTTTGGCTGATCGGGTTTCCAAACTCTTATTGGAGCGTTATGAAGGTATTATGGAAGCCCGATGTACTATTCCGTGCAGCGGCAGCGTTGCCACCGTGCCAGACCTGGTTTGGGCAGGTTGGAAAGCACGTTTGGTTGCAGAAAGACTTACGCGGAAGGCAAAAACGGTTGAAAAACACCTGGAAGAAACAAAAGGGCACTGGGAGGAAGTGTTCTGGTGGGTATTGGCCAGAAATTTTGGTGTTAGCGTTAATCAGGATGCGTTTGAAGCAATTGCCCGATCGGTGCGTGTAAAAATTTTGGCCAAACACAAGCAGCAAATCCACCAGTTGGAAGCATTTCTGATGGGACAAGCCGGGTTACTTGATTTCGAGTTTCAGGAGGACTACCCCAAAATGTTGCAAAAGGAGTTTCGGTTTTATCAACGAAAATATCATTTCACGCCAGTACATGAACCGGTTCATTTTTTGAGAATGCGTCCCGGAAATTTTCCAACCATTCGTTTAGCGCAATTGGCGAAATTGATTCAGCAGTCATCGTCTCTGTTTGCAAAAATAAAATCAACATCCTCCGTTAAGCAATTAAGAGAAATGCTTATGGTTACGGCAAACGATTTCTGGCATTACCATTATCGTTTCGATGAAATCTCCGCGTTCAGAAAAAAAGTGCTGGGCAAACAGATGACAGACAATATCATCATAAATACTATTGTACCCGTAGTGTTTGCCTATGGCGAGATCAACCAGGAGCTTCGGTATAAGGATAAAGCGCTTCGTTGGCTCGAAGCTGTTGCAGCTGAACAAAACCACATTACCCGCGAATGGACGAAATTGGGTGCGGTCAACCAAACCGCATATGATTCCCAGGCGTATATTGAACTCACACAATCGTACTGCAGTAAAAAGGGCTGTTTACATTGTGCGGTTGGGGCATCTATCTTAAAACGGTTGGTATGAAACCACTTAAATAGCCTCTTTCGAAAGCTGCTCGTTGCCAAGGTTAAAATTTACGTTCACCTTTATGTCGGGATGAATGCTGTAATATACGGGGCAGGTTAATGCAGCTCTCTCCAGAATGACCTTTTCTTTTGAAGTTGCTTTAAAGTTATCAGGAAAATGGAATGTTAAATTTATTCCTCCAATTCTCCTTGGGTTACTCTCCATTATCTTTTCCACGTCTACTTCTACCCCTTTCAAGTCTACTTCCATATCTCTCGCCTTGATACCCATAATAGTGAGCATACAAGTAGCCAATCCGGTTGCCACAAGGTCGGTGGGTGAAAACCGATCTCCTTTACCCTGGTTATCGGGTGGCGCATCCGTTTCAATACGCGTTTGAGATTTTACATGGGTGCAAACGGTACGGAGGTTTTCATCGTAAACTACAGTTGAAGTCATTGTGCTATTTTTGTTTAAATTTACGTTTAAAGAATAATAAAATATTTCAGGTGAATAAAATCATTGCCGTAACTATTGGGATTTGTGTTACCCTGGGAGCATTTGGTCAGCAAAAATCCGTCGAGCAAAAACGAGAAGACAAACGAAATGCCAAAAGAGAAAAGATCAATGCCCTCCTTCGAATGGAGGAAGAAGGTGTGCCTTCCTTTTATAAACAGAGTGTTTTTGGTATCAAGTTAAATACAGACGGTTGGGGACTGTCTTACGAATTGGGACGTGCAAATTCAGTAACCCGTGCCACTATTTTTCAGATAGAATTCAACGAAAAGAAACATCCTAAGGAACAAAAGGATAATTTTCAAACCAGTGCAGGAGGTTTTATTTTTTTTGGTAATCCATTTGTTTATGGAAAGCGGAATATTTTTTACCAGTTGAAACTCGCTGCCGGCCAGCAATTGCTTATTGGCGGAAAGGGTAACAAAAATGGGGTTTCGGTTTATGGAATTGGCACAGGAGGGCTTTCTTTGGGCTTTCTGCGTCCCTATTACATTGAAGTGGAAGATCAGTTAAGTGAAACAAAATATGTAAAGTATGATTCCCCGGACAGTGCACAGTTTTTGAATGCAGGAATCATTATCGGAGGCGCTGGATTGTCGAAGGGATGGAATGAGATGAAACTGGCGCCGGGCCTGCACGCAAAAACGGCGCTTCGGTTTGATTACAATCGCTTTAATACGGTAGTTTCTGCTATTGAGGCTGGAATAAATGTGGAATACTATTTTAAAGAGATTGAGCAAATGGCATATAATCCGTCAAAAAAATTCTTCTTTAATGCCTATGTGTCCTTCTTATTTGGCAAACGAAAGTAAGTCGGTTACTTTTGCACATCTACACATTTTACAATTTTAATTATGAGCGGAGTTTGTGGTACTTCCCCCGTATCGGCCCAACGTATAAAAAAGCCAGACTGGCTAAGAGTAAAACTTCCTATTGGAGAAAGTTATAAATCTGTACGCAATTTGGTAGACACCCACAAGCTGCATACGATTTGCGAAAGTGGCAATTGCCCGAATATGGGCGAATGCTGGGGTGCTGGTACTGCTACCTTTATGATACTGGGAAATATTTGCACAAGGAGTTGCGGATTTTGTGCCGTGGCAACCGGCAGACCGCATGCTGTAGATTGGGACGAACCACAACGTGTAGCCGAAGCCATACACCTGATGAAAGTAAAGCATGCCGTTATAACGTCGGTGGACAGGGACGACCAGAAAGACGGTGGAAGCACGGTGTGGTATAATACTATTAAAGCAGTGAAGGCATTGAACCCCGGTACAACCCTGGAAACCCTTATACCCGACTTTAAAGGCGAGCAGGAAAATATTCAACGAATTGTGGATGCAGCCCCTGAGGTAGTATCTCATAATGTGGAAACGGTTGAGCGAATGACGAGGCTGGTACGCATTCAGGCCAAATATTGGAGGAGCATGGAAGTACTCAAATACCTGAAAGAAAAAGGTATGCGCACCAAGTCGGGTATTATGCTTGGTTTGGGCGAAACAAAAGACGAAGTGTTGCAAACGATGAGAGATCTCAGGGCAAATAACGTGGACGTAATAACACTTGGGCAATATTTACAACCCAGCGGAAAGCACTTGCCTGTTTTACGTTTTGTTCATCCCGATGAATTTGCCACATACACGGAAGCAGGCTATGAAATGGGCTTTGATTACGTAGAAAGTGGTCCTTTAGTACGCTCTTCCTATCACAGCGAACGACATGTTTTTGAGGGCATCGGCAAAAAGGAGTGGCTGAGAAAGAAAGAATTGATTACCGGGTAGAACTACGCAGGATAACCCGGCAAACAATCTGGTAAAATTGAGTGGGTGCAAATTGATGGTTTGCGTATCAGCATCTGCGCCATGCTCGCTACTATTCTCCCTTCACTAAAACAGGTGCGGCTTTTAACCTAATGAGTTTTAACCGGTGCATCGCCTGCATAATTAAGAAAGTTAGATCAAACTCAAACCACTTTTGGGCAAAATTTGCACTGTCTTTTGCATAGTGGTGATTGTTTTGAAATAATTCACCCATCAGCAAAATGCCCCACGGAGAGGAGTTCCGGGAATGATCGCCATTTTCGAAATTTCGGTAGCCATACTTGTGGCCGCACCAGTTCACTACCGCTCCCTGGATAGGACCCATAAAAAAATGAATGGGTAACAACAGGAACCACCACCAGTTTGGTGCAAAATATACATATACCGCAAAATAGATAACGCCAAAGGCTACACGGGTAATCATACTCGAGCCAATACGATCAAGTTTACTCCATACCGGAAGGTAGTCTTTTGTGAACTGCTTTTCGGGAATGTTTTTCCCGGTGATAAATGCACTATAAATGGCAGCAGTGTGCATCATCATCTGCCATATATCCTTAAAAAAATGTGGTGAATGGGGATCCTTTTCTGTATCGCTGTAAGTATGATGCATTCGGTGTAATACACCGTAAGCTCTGGGTACGAGGTAGGACGACCCCTGGGTAAACCAGGTAAGAAAGTAGATTAACCTTTCGCCGAATTTTGACGTTGTGTACATCTGATGGGAGGCGTAACGGTGTAAAAAAAACGAATGGAAGAATAACGACAAAAACCAATGCGCAAAAAAGAATGTCAAAATAACCGTCATGATGATCAATTTGGAAAAAACGGCAAATATATGGATATCCGGAGCAGAAACCTGAAATGTCTTGAGCAGGGCTTTTGTTTTTCTGTCGTCCGGTAATATCGCCGTTCATAAAAAGTGTATCCTAAAATTGCGTGATACTTCCCGCATGGTATTTATTTACTCCCAATTGCGCTTACCTTTGCTCCAGTCAAAAAATAAACTACTTTAAGTTTTCCCCTTCCATGAAAGAAAAGCTGAGTCAACAAATTTTTAACCGGCAACAATCATTAGAAGACGTACCGCCTAATGAGATAATAGCAAACTGGGCGTTGAATCTGATAGGCCTTTTATTTCCGGAACTGTCGGTGCGCCATTACAACTCAGCAGAAGAGATTCAGGGTGCATTTAAAAGTTTGGAAGCGGAACTCACGGTAATGCTGAATGCAACCAAGGCGTGCAGTGACTGTAACAATGAATTGATAGCCAGGCGATTTTTTGAAAATACGCCGGAATTATACCGTGTTTTGAATACCGATGTGGAAGCCATTCATAATGGCGACCCTGCAGCTAAAAGTGAATTTGAGGTAATCCGGGCGTATCCCGGTTTTTATGCGCTGTGTTTTTATCGAATTGCCCACCAATTGTTCCTTTTGGATGTGCCCCTGCTTCCCCGGATTCTTACGGAATATGCCCATTCAAAAACGGGTATTGATATTCATCCGGGTGCCCGTATTGGTGAACATCTCTGCATGGATCATGGTACCGGTATTGTTATCGGAGAAACCACAGAGATTGGAAATAATGTAAAGATATATCAGGGGGTTACCCTGGGAGCGTTAAGCGTGGACAAGAGTATGCATTTGATGAAGCGTCATCCCACGGTTGAAGACAATGTGATCATCTACTCCAATGCTACGGTGCTGGGTGGCGACACGGTAATAGGACACAACAGTATTATTGGTGGTAACGTTTGGATAACACATAGTGTTCCGGCTGGTTCGTTTGTGTATCATAACACCAATGTCGTCATCGAAGAAAGAAAAACAAAAAATAAAGTATAATGGCAACTGTAATAGATTTAGTTGGAAATACGCCGCTGGTGGAACTTCAAAAGTTAAACCCTAACCCCAGCGTAAAAATTTTTGCTAAGCTGGAAGGAGATAATCCCGGTGGAAGCGTAAAGGACCGCCCGGTTTTTAATATGCTCAAATGTGCCCTCGAAAGAGGAGAAATTAAAAAGAATATGCGGCTGATTGAATCCACCAGTGGAAATACAGGAATTGCCATGGCCCTGGCAGCCAATCTTTTTGGACTTGAAGTGGAGCTGGTGATGCCCGCCAATTCAACCAGGGAACGGGTGTTAACGATGGAAGCATACGGGGCAAAAGTTACGCTACTGGAAAGTATTGAAGCATGCAGGGATTATGCAGATGAAAAGGCTGCCGGCGGCGAATACTATCAGTTAAATCAGTTTTCCAATCCGGATAACGTGGCTGCGCATTATCAAACTACCGCACCCGAAATTTGGAAAGACACCCAGGGCTCCATTACACATTTTGTGAGTTCGATGGGTACCACGGGAACCATTATGGGATGCTCGAAATATTTTAAAGAGAAGAATCCGAATATACAAATCATCGGCTGCCAGCCATCCGAAGATTCATCCATACCTGGAATCAGAAGGTGGGCAAGAGAATACCTGCCTAAAATTTTCGATCCAAATCGGGTAGACCGTATTATGGATGTTTCTCAGGCAGAAGCAACGGATATTACCCGTAAACTGGCAAAAATGGAGGGTGTTTTTGCAGGGATGAGCAGTGGGGGAGCAGCAGCTGCGGCTTTGAGACTCAGCCAGGAAATAACTTCCGGAGTAATCGTTTTTATTGTATGTGACCGGGGCGACAGGTATTTGAGCAGTAGTTTATTCAAATAAACGACTCAGTATTAGGTGGAATGGAAATACCCCCATGTATGTCATCGTGCTGCATTACAACACGATGATATCATGTGAAACACCAAGTTCGTCGAGTGCTTCCTTCAGGCGATGGTAATGGGTGTCTGAAATAAGAACTTGTCCCTGATTTTCCACGCACACTTTCGCGAGAAGATTCTTCATCCGCGATTCGTCAAGTTTTTCAAATATATCATCCAGTAACAAGATGGGTGGAAATCCTTTGTGTGTGGAAAGCACTTCAAATTCGGCCAGCTTCAGGGCAAAAAGCAGGCATTTTCTTTGTCCCTGCGAGGCAATATTTTTAAAAGGAAAGCCGTCTAATCCAAATTCAAGGTCGTCGCGGTGAATGCCTTGTGTGGTGCGCTGCAAGGCAATATCCTTTGCTTTGTTTTTAAGCAACAGCTCTTTAAAGTGGATTGACTTTAAATGACTCTGATAGGTTATAGTTAAGTTCTCGTCATTTTGGGCTATAGAATGGTATAACCTGGAAACGACGGGTATAAAGTCATCCAGAAATTTCGAGCGCCGTGAAAACAGGAGTTGGCCTACACCAACAAGCTGGTCAGAAATGATATCCATAAGTTGCTTATCTATACTGCCCGTATCGGCAAGTTGTTTCAATAAGCTATTACGTTGCTGGAGGATTTTATTGTAGTCAATTAAGTTTTGCAAATAGTCTGCATCCATCTGGGAAATGGTGTAATCCATGAACTTCCTTCTTTCCTCACTTCCCTGGGTGATGATTGCAACATCATCCGGCGCTATCATAACACAGGGGAATTTGCCAATATGGGTGGCAAATCGGCTGTAGTTCTCGTGGTTTACCCCAAATTCCTTCTTCCCGTTTTCCCGTAACACACAGGTTATCTGATACTGCTGGTTGAGCAGTGCCATTTTCCCTTCCAGCCTGAATCCCGATTTTTCCAGTTGTGTATTCTGCAGATCGGTTTTCCCAAAATAACTCTTGGTAAAACACAAATAGTACACAGCATCCAGCAGATTGGTTTTCCCGCTTCCATTTTTCCCGCAAATTCCGGTAACACTATTTGAAAAGGTAAAACCGGCTTGTGCGTAATTCCGAAACTGAACTAATGATATTTCTTCAATTTTAAACAAGGGGCAAATCTATAATGAAACCCGAATATAAAGTGGAACATTAAAATATTACCCAAAGAAGCCGGTAAGTAGAAATGTTGAATTTGATATATAACGCATATATTTGCTGCTCAATTTTGCAACGTGAGCACTACATTAAAAGAATCTGTAAAGTTTACAAAGGAAACCTACCTGTACTGGTATGAGTTAATGCTTTTGCTACGCCGTTTTGAAGAAAAAGCGGGGCAGTTATACGGTATGCAGAAAATACGCGGTTTTTGTCATTTGTATATTGGTCAGGAAGCAGTGGCCGCCGGATGTATGACGGCTACCAAACCTGAAGACACTTTTATCACAGCGTATCGTGATCACGGATTGGCCATTGCCAAAGGCGTAACTGCTAAGTCGTGTATGGCAGAGTTATACGGAAAAGCCACCGGCTGCTCAAAAGGTAAGGGTGGTAGTATGCACTTTTTTGGCGTAAAAGAGCGGTTTTTCGGTGGGCACGGTATTGTGGGTGCACAAATTGGTACCGGTGCCGGACTGGCTTTTGCAGAACAATACAAAGGTACCGACAACGTATCGCTGACTTTTTTTGGCGACGGCGCTGCTCGTCAGGGTATATTGCATGAAACCTTTAACCTGGCGATGATATGGAAACTCCCTGTAATTTTTATTTGCGAGAATAATAACTACGCCATGGGCACTTCCGTTCAAAGAACGTCAAACGTTATGGATATTTACAAATTGGCGGATGCATATGATATGCCTGCGGATGCTGTGGATGGTATGCAACCCGAAACAGTGCACGAAGCAGTAAGCCGGGCTGTAAAAAGAGCAAGGGAAGGTGACGGGCCAACTTTAATTGAAATAAAGACCTACCGCTACAAAGGGCATTCCATGAGTGATCCTGCAAAATACCGTACGAAAGAAGAAGTAGAAGAATACAAAGAACGTGACCCCATTGAGTACACAAAAAATAAATTAATCAATTCCTTTCAGGTTTCAGAACAGGACATTGAAGTAATAAACGAAAGAGTGAGGCAGGAAGTGGACGAGTCGGTAAGGTTTGCTGAAGAAAGCCCCTGGCCAAGCGATGATGAACTATTAAAGGACGTTTATCAGCAGCAAGACTATCCATTTATAATGGATTAAAACATTGAACTTTTTAAATTAACCCATTTCATTTATTAAAAAAGAATATCGAGTTATCACATGAGTGCTATTAAGAAACATGAAGCGGTGAAGCATACAGACGCGTTAATGGACGCACAGGATTTCTGGGAAAGAAATAATAAGAAAGTTATTATTGCATTTATTGCAATAGTTGCGATAGCAGGAGGATATTTTGGATACAAATACCTCTACCGTTTGCCCGAAGAAAAGAAAGGGGTAGAAGCAATCGCCAAAGCGCAGCAGTATTTTGCCACCGATTCCTTACAGCTTGCGTTAAATGGCGATGGCAGAAATGCAGGATTTCTGAAAGTTATCAGCAAATATAGTGGCACTCCCTCAGGCAATCTGGCGAAACTTTACGCCGGTGAAGTTTACCTGAAATTAGGCGACTTCAATAACGCACTGAAGTACCTTAAGGATTTTGATGCGAACGGTTCGGTACAAACACAGGCATTGGTATATGGCATGATGGGGGATGCATTATCGGAGCTTAAGAAAAACGAAGAAGCGCTGGAAAACTATAAGAAAGCCGCCACTACATTTGAAAAGAATCAGGCCCTGTCTTCAGAATACTTATTCAGAGCGGCAAGTTTGTATGAAGTGATGGGGAAAAACAAAGAGGCCATTGAACTTTTTCAGCAATTGAAAGATAAATTTCCGAGAACGGAAAGAGGATTTGCCGCCGAAAAATACCTGGGCAAATTAGGGGCAACAGAATAATTTGAAGTTTCAGGTTTATTTGCACCATCCATGGCTGAAATAACAAACAGTAACTTATATCAATTGAACACAGGCACCCTTCCTAAGGATGCCTGTGTTATTATTGTGCGTACCGAATGGAATGCGGCTGTTGTGGATAAGTTAGAAGAGGGTTGTACACGAATACTTAAGGCTCATCATATTACTTATAAAGTGATAACTGTACCTGGAGCTTTTGAAGTGCCGTTTGGAATTTCTGCATATTGGAAGGCAAACCAGCAGGACGGAATGCAGCCGGATGCGTTTATTGCGCTGGCTTGTGTAGTAAGGGGCGGAACACCGCATTTCGACTACGTATGCAAGGGTATCACCGACGGCATTGTGCAGTTGAATCTGATGTTACCGGTACCATCTGTTTTTGGAGTATTAACGGTAGATACAAACGAACAGGCCGAGGAAAGGCTGGGCGGGGCGCACGGACATAAAGGTGAGGAAGCTGCCCTAACCGCGTTAAAGATGATAGCGTTGAAAGCATCATTGAATTCCGATTTCTAAACGAAATATGCGGGAGGTGCTATGGCATGATTATCCAATTATTTATCCCCTGTTTTATAGATCAACTGTATCCCCAAACGGCATTTAACATGGTTAAAGTGCTCGAAAAGCTGGGTTGTGAGGTTCGCTATAATTCCAATCAAACCTGTTGTGGTCAACCGGCATTTAATGCAGGATTCTGGAATGATGCGCGGGAAGTAAGTCAGAAATTCATAAAGGACTTCCGCGGTGCGGACTATATTGTTTCACCCAGTGCTTCCTGCAGCGGCTTTGTGAAAAATTATTATCCCCGGTTGTTTGACAATTCTTCATTGCATAACGAGGTGCGGGAAACGGGAAAAAGAATGTATGAATTCAGCAGCTTTGTTACTGAGGTACTTGAAGTGGATGATGTGGGAGCAACGCTTTCCGGTAAGGGAACCTACCACGATTCCTGTGCTGCATTGAGAGAGTTACAAATACACTCTGCTCCGCGAAAACTGCTCAAGGGAGTAAAAGAACTGGAACTGGTAGAAATGGATGATACCACAACCTGTTGCGGATTTGGCGGAACATTTGCGGTAAAATTTGAACCCATTTCCATTGCAATGGGAGAGCAAAAAGTAGCGAATGCCGTTCAAACCGGCGCCGACTATATCATCTCTACCGACATGAGTTGTTTGATGCATCTGGACGGGATAATAAAAAACAAAGGATTCACAATTCGAACCATGCATATTGCAGATGTATTGGCCAGCGGATGGTGAATGATTGGAAGCCGGAGATTAGAAATTGAGTTGCTGCTTCAGATTTCCGACTTTATATCCTGAGTTTTACGAATTGTAATTGGATTCTTGTTTCTTCGTATTTTGCCCCAAATCATAAACCTGTATCATTATGGCATATTGGCTGGTAAAGTCTGAACCTTCCACCTACAGTTGGGATCAACTGGAAAAAGATAAACAAACCTTTTGGGATGGTGTACGCAACTATGCCGCGAGAAATAACCTGCGGGCAATGAAAAAAGGAGATGAGGTGTTGTTTTATCACAGCAATGAAGGAATGGAGATTGTGGGTACCGCAAAAGTGGCAAAGGAACATTATCCGGATCCAACTGCCAACGATGACACCTGGGTGGCTGTAGATATCAAGGCACACAAAAAGCTAAAGAAGCCGGTAAGTCTGGCACAAATCAAAGCAGACAAACGTTTGTCGGATATGGCCCTGGTGCGGTTGGGGCGTCTTTCCGTGCAACCGGTTACCGAAAAAGAATGGCAGATCATTATGGAATTATCTGCATTGTAACGAACTAAAAATTGGGATTTACCCCCGTGTAGTTGAGGGGAGTAATCGCTTTGAGTTCTTTTTTCAGTGTTGAATTTATTTTCAGGGAATCAATAAACCGATGCATGGTTTTTTGATTTATGCCTTCTGCACCCCTTGTAAGTTCCTTTAGCGCTTCATACGGATTGGGATATTGCTCTCTGCGCAAAATGGTTTGAATGGCTTCGGAAACAACAGCCCAGTTCTGTTCAAGATCCTGTCGGAGTTTGGTTTCGTTCAAAAGTAATTTTCCTAATCCTTTCTCCGTAGATTTTAACGAAAGAATGGTGTGGGCAAAAGGTACGCCGATGTTTCTCAATACGGTAGAGTCGGTTAGATCGCGCTGCAATCTTGATACAGGCAACTTTTCAGAAAGGTGCGCTAACAGTGCGTTGGCCATACCAAGATTTCCTTCGGCATTTTCAAAATCAATAGGGTTCACCTTGTGGGGCATGGCCGAAGATCCCACTTCACCCTTTTTCACTTTTTGTTTAAAATATTCGAGAGAAATGTAGGTCCACACATCGCGGCAGAAATCAATCAATATGGTATTGATTCGTTTTATGCCGTCAAAATGGGCACACATATAATCGTAATGCTCTATCTGGGTAGTAAATTGCTGACGTTGTAAGCCCAAGGATTGCGTACAAAAATCATTGGCAAATTTGATCCAGTTTGCTTTAGGGTAGGCTACAAAATGCGCATTGAAGTTACCCGTAGCGCCACCGAATTTACAGGAGTAGGGGATAGACTGCAGCAGTTGCAGTTGCTGACTCAGCCTTTCCTCAAATACTTTAAACTCTTTTCCCAGCCTTGTTGGGGAAGCAGGCTGCCCGTGGGTGCGTGCCAGCATGGGAACATTTTTCCACGCGGTGGCCAACTTTCTTATTTGCAAAATGAGATTGGCAATAGCAGGATAATATTCATTTTCGAGTGATTCTTTCCACAGCAAAGGAACGGCAGTATTGTTGATGTCCTGCGAGGTTAGTCCAAAGTGTATCCACTCTTTAAGATGACCTAATGCCAACACATCCAGTTCCTGCTTCAGGTAGTACTCCACCGCCTTTACATCATGATTGGTAATTTTTTCAATATTCTTTATTTCAGTGGCCCTGGCAATAGTAAACTGCTGGTAAAGGGTTCGTAACGACTTTGCCTGGGCGGAACTGAGTGCAAAATATTTTTTCCTGCTCAGCGCAATAAAGTATTCTACTTCAACAAGGATGCGATAACGTATAAGTGCAAATTCTGAAAAATACAGATCTAAATGATGAAGCTGATTTCTGTATCTGCCATCTACCGGAGAGATAGCAGTAAGCGCCGATAAATCCATTGCTGTTAAATATTTGAGGTATAGTAATAGGGGATTAGCCTAAATTTGCGGGCAAACCTACATGAAAAAGTTGAAATACTGTTGATTAGGGAATGGATAAAGAGACGGTTTAATGGATGCTAAACATGAATAATAAATTAAATCTTGGTGTAATTGATTACCTGAATGTGAAACCACTGTTATACGGTATTAAACATTCTCCCGTAATTCACGAAATAAATATTAGAGAAACTTACCCCGCTAAACTGGCAGCAATGCTTTTGTCGGGCGAAGTGGATTTAGGCATTGTGCCTGTAGCCATTATTCCTGAAATGAACGAATGGTATATGGTATCTGACTATTGTATCGGTTGCAATGGTGCCGTTGCCACGGTTTGTTTGTTTAGTGAGGTGCCGGTAAATCGAATTGAAACCGTATTACTCGACTATCATTCGAAGACTTCAGTAGCACTGGCAAAAATTTTATTAAAGCAGTATTGGAAAATCAATCCCGAATTTGTGCACACCCACAATGACGGGTTTAGGAAAGAGATAACAGGCACCACTGCTGCAATTGTAATTGGCGACCGGGCATTTGAGCAAAGGAGTAAGTCGAGCTACGTATATGATTTAGGAGAAGCATGGAAGAACTTTACAGGCTTGCCTTTTGTATTTGCAGCCTGGATAGCAAACAAGCCACTGCCCGAAAAATTTATTCGGGATTTTAATGCAGCTAATGCATTAGGATTACAACATATCGGAGAGGTAGTTAGGGAAAGTGGCTTTAAGCTGTTCGACCTCAATCAATACTACAGGTATAACGTCAACTATATCCTCGATGAGCAAAAGAAAAAAGGGCTGACAACTTTCCTTTCTTTATTAAAGCCTTTTGGTGTTGGCGTATAATCAATGATTTTAACGTTTTCTTTATTAAATCCGCAACATTCTTGTATTTTTTTCTTGGGTAGCGTTACCTCCGGAATTACTTTTGCAAAATTTTTTTTTAACAATGGAATGGATTGCCAATCCTGAAGCCTGGATTTCGCTACTCACCCTTACTGTACTTGAAATTGTTTTAGGTATTGACAATATTGTATTTATTTCCATCATTTCCGGTAAGCTGCCTGCGCACCAGCAGAAAAAGGCGCGGAGGGTAGGTTTGGCCTTGGCGATGATTACAAGAGTACTTTTGTTACTTTCCATTAGCTGGATAATGACGCTAACGGCAACGCTTTTTAGCATTGGAGACTGGTTTGGGATAGAAGACGGTGACCTGTTTGAGAAATTGAAAATATCCGGAAGAGATATCATTTTGATTTTAGGTGGTTTGTTTCTGATTTACAAAAGCACCACAGAAATTCATGAGAAGGTAGAAGGACATGACGGGAATACAAGCAAAAAAATGCGCGGGGTTATTTCGTTTGGCAGGGTTATTATTGAAATTATATTGCTCGACGTGGTTTTTTCTCTGGATTCGGTAATCACCGCGGTAGGAATGGCAGATCACATCGAAATCATGATAGCGGCGGTGGTTATCGCAGTACTTATTATGCTCATTTCAGCGGAAAAAATCAGCAACTTTGTAAACGATCATCCCACGGTGAAAATGCTCGCATTGGCTTTTCTGCTTTTAATTGGCATATCGCTGATTGCTGAAGGGTTAGATCAGCATATCCCCAAAGGTTATATTTATTTTGCTATGGCTTTCTCCGTCTTTGTTGAAATACTCAATCTGAGGTCTGCAAAAAAGCACCAACAAATATAATTTTGAATTTAACCGGTTCACGTTTACCTTTGCGCTTCTTTTAAACAGTACGGCCAAATCCGTACGACCTTAAAATATTGATTATCATGAAACAAGGTATCCATCCACAAAGTTACAGGTTTGTAGTTTTCAAAGACATGAGTAACGGTTATACGTTTCTTACCCGTTCTGCAGCAGCTTCCAAAGAAACCATCAAATGGGAAGACGGAAATGAATATCCGCTGATCAAACTTGAAATTTCCAATACATCACATCCGTTCTTTACCGGACAAAAAGTTCTGGTAGATACTGCGGGACGTATTGATAAGTTCAAAAAGAAATACGCAAAAAAGTAATTCGATCATTCTTAATGATATTAATCCCTCCGGCTTTTTCGGGGGGATTTTTTTTGCCTCCTTTGTTACCTTGTAATCCATTTCATTTGTTTATCATTCGCGTGGGTTCTCTCTCCCAAATGAAAAATGTTGAGCAGCATTCAGCACCAATAGAACAGGTGGCAAAGGGATGTAAGCCACAGTCTCGTCAGGAGCGACGCTGGCGCATTCAGAATATTTGCCAAAGTCTCAATCAAATTTGGGATTTCGGATATTACACAGGAAATTTGAGTCCATTCTTCCTGCATGCCCGTAATATTATTTGATACTTCACAAAGGAACCTGTTATCGCCGTTTACCCTCACCCGCGCTATTGCTGATATTCGGGTGGGAATTTTTACCATCAGGGAGAGATGGGAATTACTTTTAAAGCAAAAAATCTATGTACTCACGGATCCTTGCCTGCAGGCGGCATATACCAAACTCCCCGAAGGCGAAAGCCTGTTCATTAACGCATCGGTTATCGCGGATGAGAATTTGTTAGCACTTATTTTGAATTTGCAGTTGAACGAAGCTATCGTGAAAGATGGAGAGGTAATTGCCGGACTATTGTCTGTCAACGAATCCGTTAGTTCCACAGCTGTTGTTCCTGAGCGTTTTCGAAAATGTTTTTCTTATGATCTTCCTTTGAAACAACTGATATACCCCTGGCATATTTTCCAGCTAAATGATGAAATGATCCGAAGCGATTTTGCTTTGTTAGCGACAAGGCAGATACGTCAACCTGTTGCCGATAACCGTGGCTGGACTGCACCGGAGAATATTTTTATTGAAGAGGGGGCAGTAGTAGAGCAATGTTTTATTAATGCTTTCGAAGGCCCGGTTTACCTCGGAAAAAATACAGTAGTTATGGAGGGCTGTATGATTCGCGGACCTTTTGCGATGGGAGAAGGCAGTGTACTAAAAATGGGAACAAAGATATATGGCGCAACTACTTTGGGGCCATATAGTATCGCCGGTGGAGAAATAAAGAACAGTGTTTTTTGGGGATTCAGTAATAAGGCACACGACGGCTATTTGGGTGATTCAGTAATAGGTGCATGGTGTAATTTGGGTGCCGGAACTTCAGGATCTAATATCAGAAATGACGCAGCAGCAGTGCACGTGAATATCGGGCAGGGCAGAACCATCCCGGTTGGATTAAAATGTGGATTATTAATGGGTGATTATAGCCGCTGCGCTATTAATACTTCGTTTAATACCGGTACTTTTGCAGGTATTGCGTCAAATATATTCGGACCAGGTTTTGCACCGAAATACCTGCCGGATTTCACATGGGGTTTTACTCAACGCTATATCTTTGATAAAGCAATTGAGCATATTGCCAACTGGAAGAAATTAAAGCACCATGAACTTACGCCAACAGAAATTAAAATTTTAGAACATCGCTACAAACAAACTTTAACATGAGACAACAAATAGCTGCGGCTAACTGGAAAATGAATTTGACCTTCGATCAGGCAGGGAATTTATTGGATGAAATATTGAAGGCGCCAAATCAGCTACAGCCCCATCAAAAAGTAGTGTTGGCTGTTCCCTTTCCCTATCTGCAATTCGCGCAAAATAAAATTTCAGGCAAGGTAAATTTTTTTACAGCGGGTCAAAATTGTTACACAAAAAGCCGAGGTGCTTTTACAGGTGAAACTTCGGCAGAAATGTTGCATTCCATCGGCATTGGTTATGTTGTTTTGGGACATTCGGAACGACGCGAGTATTTTGGTGAGTCGAATGCGATGCTGGAGGAGAAGGTGAGTATGGCTTTAACCTACGGACTCACACCTGTTTTTTGTTGTGGTGAACCGTTGTCTGTTAGGGAAGCTGGTACACAAAATGCTTACGTAGAGCAACAACTGAAAGAGAGTTTATTTGGTTTTAGTGAAGAGCAAATACAGAAAATTGTAATTGCCTATGAACCAATATGGGCCATAGGAACCGGAAAAACCGCAACCGCGGCACAGGCGCAGGAAATGCACGCTCATATTCGTTCGGTTTTAGCCGGACAATATGGAAAAGCCGTAGCAGATGAAATTCCTGTGTTGTACGGTGGAAGTGTAAAAGGTAGTAATGCAAAAGAAATATTTTCCCAGCCCGATGTTGACGGCGGACTGGTGGGCGGCGCTTCATTGATTGCTGCTGATTTCATACAGATTATTGATGCACTCAAGTAGGGAGGAATCCTATTAGCGTATTACAGGAAAATCGAAATTGGCTATGATCGAATGTTACTGCCCGATTATAGCCAATTTGATTTAAGCATTGAGATGGCTATATAACAGATTTTAACTTTTCCAATGTACTCGGATGGTTCAAATCGTTTTTATTAAATGTCCATCAATTGATGAAAGGGTGCAATAAAATTCTCCTTTCTGAAAAAAGTGCAGGCGTTTGTAGTTTTTAGTTTAGCCTCTTTAATTAGATTTTTATTTGACAACAGGGAATAGAAGATTTCCTGCAGGTCATTTTCATCTTCATATTGAAAGTTGCAGCCTTTCAGTTGGCTGGGAAGTGGTAATGCTTTTGGAACAATAGCAGGCTTCCCAAAATAAATCTGATCCGTAATGAATCCGGGAGAATGGGTTACAGCACTTATTTCGGCAATTCCGCGTAAACTCCTGGTATGCACAATAACAGGCGCCCAAATCACATCTGCACTGCGGTAAAGTGTTTCATATTGCTGTTGATTTACCGTTTCGGTATAATAGGTTAAATGGAAAGCCGATTTAACGGTCAGTTCAATTAGTTTTTTGATTATTACAGCTCCTTCTGTGGAATCTGCATTTCCGGCAAGTGTCAGTTGAATTGGACCAAAAGATGTTAATTGATCAATATGATTTTGTAAGAATTTAATGACCGCATCATAATTCCTTCGTTTGCCCGCCACCGTACCCGGAATCACAATATGAAAAGGCCTGCCGGACGATGGTGAATTTTCAACCGGCTTGAAAAAGTTTCCCGGAATAAAGCATACCTGATCCTGTGGATAACGTTGTTTAAAGGTAGCCGCCATTTCCGGCGCTAAAACCCGGTAGTGTTTTATTTGGTTTTTCAGGATCATTTTAGCGACGCTTTCTGAAAATCCACGGATATCGCCGTAACTGCGGTTTTTGTATTCATTTAATGAATGAATGGTGATGCTGATTTTTAGACCTCTGCAAAGAAGTAGATTTGCAGCAAACAGGAATAGATTATGTTCCAGCGTTCCAATATGCAGGTGAGTGTAGGACGATTGTTGCAGGTGGCGGAAGACTTTTCGGATAAACGCACGATTGTGTTCTGACCCTTGTGTTACCCAGGTTATTTTGGAGGAAATAGCTAAAGGCGCAACAATATACTGCAACTGTTCGGAGGAATACGAGGGAATGAAAATCGTTATTTCGGAAAAATGGTCCTCACACAATTCCAATAGTGCCGATAAATTTTCAACATGCGTAGTTTCGTATATCGCCAGTTTTCTTTCCACTGATATTGAGCTTTCTTAAAACAGCGAGAAAATAATGGGGACGCAAGCATAATAACACCTCACTCAAACAACTCCATTCTTGTTTTAGGTCTTCGGCCTTCTTCCCATCTAAAATTCCTAAATATCCTGCGTTCTTCCGGCACTTGTGTAACCGGATAAAACCCTCCCTTCACGTCATAAAGCCAGGTTATTTTATCCAGTTCTTTTTTGATAAAATACAAATTAATTAAATCTGCCTGTGCATAATTGGCACCCGTATATGCGCTGTCATCATCCTGCAAGTAATACAAACTTTCCGCACTCCCTTTAGCTGTGATATGTTCAATCTCGCCATCTTTAAAAAAGCCGTTGATTACATTGCCTTTAATCTGGTTATAGAAGCTGTCATTGCTTCGGCTAATGCTGAAAGCATTTTCCAAAACTTCAATATGTTCCGGTTTTTTATTTTTCGTGTACAGGTAAATGGTGTCACCTGTAATCTGGCTTTCTTTTGCCCACACTATAGGATTGGTATATAACCGGAACACGGAATCTTTTGCCGAAAAATACATGCTGTCGCAAACTGCCTGCATCGAATCAGAAAAAATACGCACATGATGAAACGCCTGAAAAAAGCGAACACTGTCTACCCGGTCTACTTTCAACAACGGGCTGGCCTTGAGTGAATCCCTTCGGGAAAGCGTTTTTGCGGATTGAACAAGGCTGTCGTTTGCTTCATTGTTTATAGCAGGCAATACCTGATTACTCCGGGCCAACACAGGTTTATCTAATGATTTGGAGATTCTGGCATTTTCAGGCTGGTGCAGTGTCGTATCCTGGTTGATTTCAGGCGCCGGCGAACGACTATCCTGAGCAGAAGCAACGAATTTTCCACGTGAAGTATCTGTTACGGACGTACTGCTGTCTTTTTGATAGAGGGTGTCCAGCATAATTCCGGAATACAACGAATCCCCCGATATAAAAATCGAGTCATTCTCTTGTTTAAGAATCATCACCGGTTTGCCCGTTGCAAGTACAATTTTCGTATCCCGGTTAAAATCGCTTTTTTCAGAAAACAGGGATACACCCTGAGCCGTGTCAATGTACACAAAATTGCCTTCGGCGTGGCCGTCACCTGTTGTTTTATCAAACCTGATATTGTCTGCGGTAAAATATTGGGTACTGTCTTCGATAACCGGTCGTTTTCCAAAGTTGGCAACGCCTAATTTCATATCGTAATAGCCATCAGAGGTACGTATAATGGATTTGCCATCGTTGATAGTGGTAGGCGAGACAAAAGTGGCTACCTCAGAATTGACATTGTACAACAGCGTGTCCGTTGCCATGGTGTATTCGGGGTCGGTAAGTCTTACTTCTTTCCTGAAGTAGGCATCTTTCGTATCGGCATAGTAGTAACCTTCTTTGCTCGTTAGGATAGAGGTTGCCGTTACGATTTTTCCGTTGTTTTGGTAGGAACCGGTTTTGGTACTGAGATCATATTCCAGTTCATTGGTAGTAAGGGTAGCTTTGCCATCGCTCAGCTTTACCTGGTCGCGAAGATGTGCTATTCGCGTATTTCCGTAATAAATGAGATATTGGGCAAACACATTAATGCTGTCTGCATCATTGATATGGATATTGCCGTATACTTCTATAATATTTTGCTTTTTGTTTAAGATAATACTATCACCGTTAAACAGGGTATTTCCCTGGCGAAGCATGGCATTGCCGACCAATATCTGAAGTTCAACACTGTCTTTTTTCTCGAATTTTAAAATATCAGAACGAATGAGTTGTACTTCCCGAACGCTGTCCCGGACGGTGGAAGGAGTTGCCGTGTCGTTCACCACGGGCGTTTTTTGCTGGGACCGACCCATTAGAAAAATCAGCGTAAACAAAACGGATAATACTATCCGGATACGTGTGTTCATTTCCGTCTTTTGTCTGTAGCTGGAACAGAAGTTAATGAATCTGGCAATGGGGTCATTAACGGTGCTGATTTATCTTTTTTTCCAAAAACTAATCCGCCCGTGTACCGCCGCGGATGGATTCTGAAATCCTGCAACAAAATGTTCAGACTATTGGCTGCAGAATTGAGATTGGAATATAGTTTTTTATCGTTCATCAATAACCCCAGTGAACCCTCATTGCTGTTTACTTTTTGTAAAGTAGCACTAAGCCCCGAAACTGCTGCGTCTAATTTTGTTAAAGTCTGTTGTAAGTCTAATGCTGCCAGATTGCCGGTAGTAGTTTTGAGATTGGAAAAAATTTGTGTAATCGAGTCATTATTTTGTTTCAGGTTTTCTGTAAAGGCGCTGGTATTGGCGAGTGTTTTTGCCAATGATCCTGTTTGCGCATTGAGCAGGGTATTGAGATGTGCAGAAGAAACCGCCAGATTAGCAAACAGAGATTGAATATTGTGTTGCGAACGGGGGTCAAATACATTCCCAATCAGCCGAAGCACGGAGTCGAGAGTCTGCAATGTTGTGCTGATCTGGGCCATAGCCGGATCAAGACCGTTTTTTACCTGAGCAAGTAACCCAAGGGTTGCAACGGATGCAATAGTATCACCACTGTGGATGAATACAGATTCATTGCCTAAATCAATGTTTAATGTGGTATTTCCTAACAAACTGCCAGAAATATGTGCAATTGAATTTTTGGGGATATTGATGTTTTTGTTGAGATGGAGAGTAACCACAATGCCACTTAGGTTTTTATCTGTTTCGTGCATACTATACACTTTACCTACCTGGAGTCCGTTAATCATAACCGCGTTGGAAACAGATAATCCTTCAACGGAAGGAAACACCGTGTTTACTTCAAACTTTTTTTGAAATACCGGTTTACCCTTTAAGAAATTGAAGCCTAATATAAGCAGGGTAATGGCGATAGCAGTTAAAGCACCTACTTTGGTTTCGTTCGAAATTTTCATTCCTTAATTTTTAAATTTGACATTGGTGTAGGTTTATACAACCGCTTTTCATCCAAAAAATCATCCTGAAACTCCTGAAATAAACCAATACGGATGCTAAACGCGTAATTAGCCTCGAAGAAGTATTGGGATGAACGACGCCGGCTATTCATTTATTATTCAAAATCAACACTTTCGTTGCAAAAATAGGATATTCATCCAAAGTGCGTTGATGTTGCTTTATTAAAAGTTCATGCTAATGTGCATCTGCAAATAATGTGGGGGCAATGGAAGACCGGACCGTTATTTACCAGCTTTAGCGTTAGAGATTTCCGCGGCATTTCGTTGATTGTCCAGTAAATTTTTAAAATCTACAATAGCCTTTACGATTGCATTTGAAATCTCGTTTTGCCCCTTTTCGCTATTCAGATAGTCCTCCTCCTCCTTATTGGTGATGAAACCGGTTTCGATAAGTACCGCCGGCATATTGGTAGCCTGTAAAACCCAGATTCCTTTTTCATTGCGCTGTAGTACCCCGTCACTCTTTCGGCCGTTTGCCTCAAATTCTGTTTCAATCATGGAAGCGAGGCGCACACTATTTTTGAAATACTTTTGAACCCATAACCTGCTTGCAATAGCACCTTCTGGTGTGGAAGGGTCTGGTATTCCTGTCAGCTCCCCTTCCGATTCGAACCTTTCAGATACGGCATCTGCTTTATGGGTATCCCTGTCTGCAGCCCATACATAAGTGCCGGTGCCATAGCGTGGATTTGGTGTGGTCCAAACCTTATAAACCGGTTCCTTTTTAGTGCGTTTTTTTCTTTTGGCACCTTTTCCTGTATAGTAGGTCCTTGTTCGGTATCCTGTAACTATTGAATGTCGAATAGGGGGAGCCGCATTAACGTGGATGCAAATAAAAAGGTCGCCTTTATTTTCGTTGGCAAAGGCGGCTTTATCTCTTACAGGTTGTGTAATATCGGTAGTACGGGTTTGAATTATTTTTGTTGCAGGCAATTCTTTTTCGAGTAACTCACCCACCTTTAAAGCCAATTGCAAAGTAATTTGCGCCTCTGTAGAGTAGGTGCCTTTTGCACCCTGATCGGAACCGCCGTGCCCCGCATCAACGATAATTGTTTTTATGCGACTCTGAGTTTGGGAAAAACTATCAGCAGAAAATAAAATTGCAGATAGTAGAATGCATACAGCAACGGATACTTTCTTCATGCCCTTGTTAAAATTTGAATGGGTTTAGTAATTCAGTTTCAATCTTCACGTTTTCTTACCTGTAATATGGCTATTTTTGTTGCCAGTGTATGTATGAAAATAAACATCGCAAATTTAAGCGAAATTACATATTTACCTTCACCTTACTGCTGCTTACTATTGCAATAATGCATAATGGCTGGGCAAAAAGAGCGCATTCATTTGCTTTTGACAATTATTTAACAGCCCGCACCGATACAGTTCTTCCGCCTACGGATACACTTCCGGTTGTGGGAAAGGATAGTTTGAAAGCAAACGTATTTTCAGACTCTTTACATGCAGATTCCACTGCGATAGTTAAGGTTGATACCTTTCATATTCGAATGTCAAAAGACTCGATTGATGCTCCCGTTGAATACCAGGCCAAAGATTCGATGGTGCTGGATGTAACCAACCAAAAGCTTTTTCTGTACAACGAAACCAACGTTAAATACAAAGACGTTGATTTGAAAGCTCCCGAAATTGTTTTTGATCAGCAGACCAGTATAGTAAAAGCGCGAATGAAACTTGATACCGCAGGGAAGTCGTTGGGACAAGCATCCCTGATACAGGGCGATATTACCACGGTAAGTGACAGCCTGGAGTTTAATTTCAAAACACAAAAAGGACTTACCCATAGCAGTTATTTTCAGCAGGCCGAGTTGTACAACTTTGCGGAAGTAGTAAAAAAGGTAGATGCACAAACGATTTATGCGTACAAAGGACGCTTTACTACCTGCAATTATGATATGCCTCACTTTGCCTTCAGAGCCAGAAAAATAAAATACATCAGTAAAAAAGTGGCAGTAACGGGACCCGTGGGTGTGGAGTTCGAAAATGTGCCTGTACTACCCGTAATATTACCTTTTGGGATGTTTCCGTTGGCGCAGGGAAGGCATTCCGGATTTTTACCTCCCCAATTTACCGTTACCGATCGTTTGGGTTTAGGGCTCGAAGGATTTGGGTATTACAAAGTAATAAACGACAACTTTGATATTACCACACGTGCCGATGTATATTCTTATGGAAGCTGGCGATTGAATTTTACACCCACTTACCGGGTGCGATACCGGTATAACGGGTCACTTAATTTTAGTTATCAAAATACACACCAGGGTTTTAAGGGAGATGCAGATTATGCAAAAAATAAAAGCTTCCATTTAACCTGGGGACACCGTATGGACAGTAAAGCCAGACCAGGCGTGAGCTTTTCTGCCAATGTTAATGCAGGTTCCAGTTCATATACCCGGTATCTGCCCACTAATGCCATTATTGACCAGAGTAACGGAGCGGGAGGCTCCTACAGCCAACCACAGAGTTTCGCCAATCAACTGAGTTCATCCATTTCTTATCAAAAAACCTGGATTGGAAAGCCCTATAACCTGTCTGTCAATCTCAATCATAACCAAAACAATAATACCGGGATAGTAAATCTTAACCTTCCGGATGTAAATTTCAATGTTAATACTTTGTATCCGCTGCAGCCGCAGGAGATGGCGGGCTCAGGCAAATGGTACTATAAATTGGGAATTGGGTATACGGGTAGTGCCCGCGGTATAACTTCATTTGTAGATTCAACTTTTACATTCAAACAAATGATTGACACCTTTCAATGGGGGGCACAGCATAACATACCCATTTCTCTTGCGTTGCCGCAATTAGGATCTATACAAATTTCGCCAGGATTTAGCTACCAGGAAAGATGGTATTCTCAAAAACTTTTCAGAACCTGGAATTCCCAAACGAGAAAAGTAGACAGCACGGTTAATAAGGGTTTTTATACTGCGAGAGACATTTCTATGTCGGTATCCTTCAGTACAGCGATGTTTGGAACGCTCACCATGAAAAATAAGGAAGCACGGGTGCAGGCAATTCGCCATGTGATGAGACCGCAAATGAGTATCGGGTATAAACCTAACCTTGCAAAATCGTATTACGTGAACACGCAAACGGATACCAGCGGGCGAAGGCGGTTGCTATCGCATTACGACGGTGGCGTGTATGGTTCGTTTGGCTATGGAGAATCGGGTAGCGTAGGGTTTGGTATTGATAATTTTCTGGAGATGAAAGTCCGCGAGAAAAAAGACAGCACCAGTGAAGAGGAAGGAGATGGATTAAAGAAAGTAAAACTGATAGACGGATTTGGAATTACCGGAAGTTATAACCTCTTAGCCGATTCCTTTAAGCTGTCTACATTTAATCTGTACGCACGCAGTACCCTGTTTGACAAAGTGAATATTACGGCGAGCGCAAATATTGATCCGTATTTAATTGACAGTATGGGCTTCAGGATTAATAAATATGCCTGGCAGGATAATAAAATTTCGCTGGGTCGTATTACAAATGGAAGTTTGTCTGTTTCCACCAGTTTTAAAAGTAAAGAAAAGGATAAAGATAAAAAGGCAAAGGACAAGCAGATGCAATACGATAATTATGATAACCTCACGGCAGATGAGATAGAGCAACAGATGAATTATATTCGCAACAACCCTTCTGAGTTTGTTGACTTTAATATTCCATGGTCTATCAATCTTTCCTATTCATTAAGCTTTAGTAAAGTACTCCGGCGGGATTACTCAGGATTTGATACCAGGTTTACTTCAAGTGCACAGTTTAACGGAGACTTTAGTTTGACCGAAAAATGGAAGGTGGGAGCCAATGGATACTTCGACTTCCGAACATTAAAAATCCCGTCTTTTAGCATGTTCATCACCCGCGACATGCATTGCTGGCAGATGTCCATTAACGTTACGCCGTTTGGATTGTGGCGATCATTTAATATTTCCATCAATCCCAAATCAGGGATGTTACGCGATCTCAGAATAAACCGCACCCGAACTTTCAGGAATAATTAGGAGCATTGTTCTTGTAGTAATCGTACATTACGGCGAATACTTTCTCCTTTAATACCTGTGCGGAATCGCCGGGAAGTACCGGTATCGGTTCAAGAAAATGCATCCTAACGATAGCCGGCCAAATGAAAAACGGTTTGCTGCTTCCAGGGAGAACTTTTTTGGTGTTAAACAGCAAAACAGGAATTATGGGTTTGCCCGTATCAACTGCCAGTTTAAAGGCGCCGTCGTGAAAGGACTTGAGTGGTTCGTTGGTTTTGTTACGCGTGCCTTCGGGATAGATACACATGTGGAGCCCCCGGTCAAGCACTGCTTTCATTTTGATAAAACTTTCCTTACGGCTGCGATCACTTTTTCGATCAACCAACACCGAGCCGCGTGAGTAAATCAGTCCAAACAATGGAATTTTCGCCAATTCGGCTTTTGCAATGGTTTGATTGGGTCCGGGTATTTGCGGTGTGGTGAGCGGCACATCCATATACGAATTGTGATTGCTAACCACAATATAGTTTTGTCCCTTTTGAAAATACTTTTTTCCTTTCACAACTATTCTGCATCCAATCATCAAAAGAAAAAACTCCATCCACACTTTCGAAATACGACGAAAAATTTCTGTGCCATACGGGTCTTTTATAAAATTCGTCAACCAGATGGGCAGCACCGCAATGAGCAACGTAACAATAAAAACGATAGCTCCCCAAAAAGCCAAAATACGTCCTAATAAATTTTTGATAACCGTCATAAAATATCTGAGTTTCAGAAAGTTCAGGGATAATTGCTTAAATCCCATCCGGGTGAAATCCAGGACGTCAAATTACTAAAACAAACGCCATCCTGTACAGAGCGAAATTCGATATAAAAGCGTCAGCAACCAAAAAACAAAAAACGAGTAATGCATCTAAAATCTCATATCCCGTCAATTTTCCAGTTCACCGGATCTTTTCCATCTTTCATCAGCAGTTCATTGGTTTTGGAAAAATGCCCGCAACCGAAAAAGCCCTTGTCGGCAGAGAACGGTGAAGGGTGGGCTGCTTTTAAAACGTAGTGTTTGGTTTCGTCAATCAGGAATTGTTTTTCCTGTGCAAATCTCCCCCACAGGAGAAAAATAATCCCTGATTTTTGATCCGATACTGTTTTAATTACAGCGTCTGTAAAAGTAGCCCAGCCAATTTTGGAATGACTGTTTGGTTCATTAGCCCTTACAGTGAGCGAGGCATTTAAAAGCAAAACTCCCTGTTGTGCCCAGCGACTAAGGTTTCCATTACCTGTTGGTATTGTGATTCCGATATCACTTTTGATCTCCTTGAAAATGTTAACCAGAGAGGGAGGCGGCGCAGTAGGGTTCTGAACCGAAAAGCAAAGCCCATGTGCCTGTCCGGCACCATGGTAAGGATCCTGCCCGAGTATAACCACTTTCACTGCATCGAAAGGGGTTTGGTCAAACGCGTTAAAAATCAAAGAACCGGGAGGGAAAATCGTTTTGCCCGCCGATTTTTCTGTTTTTAAAAAATACACGATTTGTTCAAAATAGGGCTTGGAAAGTTCATCTTTTAATACAGCCTTCCAACTTGCTTCAATATTTACATCCATGATCGGGAATTCAGTTTGGGTGCAAACTAAAAAAAATTATCTTTGCAACCCCGAAAAGCGAATAGTGCCTGTTGTGCGGTGAGAGATAATGTGAGAACCGTGGCAGAAACAGCAGGAAGTATATTTTGGGGAGTACATTTAAAGTCGGGAGTAGGTAAGGAGTATATAAAATCTAAATGGACCGGTAGCTCAGTTGGATACCTGCCTGCCGGAAGGCAGGGAGCATCAGCCTCCGGATTTGAATATAGGGTAGATGAATGAGTTGTTGGAGTGACGGTTAGAAATTGATGTGCATAATCAAAGATTTTTCCATGTTCTTTGTGTACGTGATTAGAAGTAAAAAAGATGGTCGCTTTTACGTAGGCTTAAGTGAAGAAGTGGAAAGAAGACTAAAAGAACATAATAG
>JADZFY010000203.1 GCA_020854215.1 Chitinophagaceae bacterium
ACTGAGGTATTTTTGGCTTGATTTTTGTGTTTTTTTTAATGTTTTTACACCCGTTTTTAGATCCTTCATTTCCTATGTTGTATAGATGAACATAATTATTGTACCCTTTTGAATTCTTTTTTCAACCAAAACACAAATTGCGTTTTTTAATTTCCCGGAATAGATGAGGTCAGTATTATTCATTCGTCATGCTAAAAGCAGTTGGGATAATGCTGCCCAACATGATTTTGAGCGTCCCCTGAATGAAAGGGGGAAAAAAGATGCGCCGGAAATGGCCAGGCGTTTGCTCGAGAAGAACGTGCCCCATGATTTGCTGATTACCAGTCCTGCGAAAAGAGCCCGTAAAACCTCCGATATTTTTGCGGCAGCTTATGGGTTACCTTCAGATAAAGTAATACAGAAGGCTGAACTTTATCTACCCTCCCCCGATGTGTTTTTCGATGTCATTGAACAACTACCCGATCACGCCCGGCATGTTGCCCTGTTTTCACATAACCCCGGAATAACACATGCTGTTAATCAACTTACCAATGAAATCCGGATAGACAATGTGCCCACCTGTGGAGTGTTTGCCATACAAACTGATATTTCAAGCTGGTTGAAATTTCGTCATGCTCCCAGACGATTTTGGTTTTTTGACTACCCAAAATACATTTGAATAATCCGAACGTATTATAAGTTTAAAATTTTTCGCCGTTTTCCGTTTTCAACTCCTCCAATCCGGCTTTTTTTGAGGTTACGATCAATTGGTATTGTACTCCCGTGCGGAGTGCATAGTTTTCGTCGCTGTGCCCTACGGGGAAGCCCATGCAAACCGGATAATTGTAGCTTTTCACCACCTCGGCAATCAGTTCGTAAATAGATTTGCCAAACGGTCGCTGCGTATCCTTCATTTCGGTAAAACTGCCTACAATTAAGCCGGCGAGGTTTTCTAATTTACCACCGCGTTTTAGCTGATACAGCATGCGGTCTACACTATATAAATACTCACCTACTTCTTCAATAAACAATATTTTTCCGCGTGTTTTTATGTCGGATGTAGTTCCTGAAATGTGTGCCAGTAAAGCCAGATTGCCCCCAATCAATGGCCCGGTAGCTTTTCCCGGTCTGTTGAATTTGTTGGGTTTACAGCTATATTTTACCTGCCTTCCCTGTAATGCTTTTTTTAGCGACTGCACATACCTGTTTCTGTATCCCTTACCGTTAAACGCAGCCGCCATGGGTGCGTGCAAAGTTGAAATTCCCAAACGCGTATGAACGTGTGCGTGTAAAATAGTAATATCACTGAATCCGATGATCCATTTGGGATTCTTTTTAAATTTCTTAAAACTAA
Source organism: Chitinophagaceae bacterium (assembly GCA_020854215.1). Taxonomy (GTDB): domain Bacteria; phylum Bacteroidota; class Bacteroidia; order Chitinophagales; family Chitinophagaceae; genus Agriterribacter. The sequence continues at coordinate 1,334 of JADZFY010000203.1, forward strand.
TCTGGTCAATAATTCGCCCTGTACCATATCCTCCCCTTGCGCATAATATAGCATGAATGTTATCATCATCCAGCATTTGCTGAAACTCCTGTAGCCGTTCATCATCTGTTCCGGAAAAATAAGTAGACGAATGTCCGCCAACGGTTTTTCCCACCACCACCTTGTACCCCCATTGTTGTAAAACACTAATACATGTTCTCGTTTTTTCTGCAACCATATACCCGGCCGGACAGGTGATTCCAATGGTGTCTCCTCGTTTTAGGTAAGGCGGTAAAATAATCATGTTGTGTTAAGATTTGATTCCAAAAATTTTTTGAGGCGCAAATGTTTATCTGATTTCCTGAAGTTCAACGCCGCTGCTGGTAACGCTCATCCGGTGTAATACCCCGCACTTCAATGCATAATTATTCATCTGATGGCCAACAGGAAACTCAAAACATACCGGGTAATTGTATCGTTTTACTTTTTCCCAAACGATATCGTAAAGTGTTCTTCCAAATTCTTCTCCCGGGTCATCAGGTTTTATTCTGAATCCGCCAATAACCAAACCTTTCAGTTGCGACAACTTTCCGGAGCGTTGCAGATTCCAGAACATACGGTCAATGCTGTACAAGTATTCACCCGTATCTTCCACGAACAATATTTTGCCGGCGGTTTTAATTTCAGATTTTGATCCGGCAATAGTTTCAATTGTTTTTAAATTTCCACCTGTCAGTTGACCTTCTGCTATACCGGTTCGGTTTTTTTCATGCGGCGGGGTTTTGTATTTCATAATGATACCCGTCAAGGCGTCCCTGATCGAAAGGATCGTTTCACGTTGCCCGGGCTCTGCCGCATTCCAATCCGTGGGAAAGCTATTGCACATCTTAGAATGAATGGTGGCAATTTGAAAATTAGAAGCGATATGACAATGCAGTACGGTGATGTCGCTGAATCCAATAATCCATTTGGGTTTGTTGAGGAATTTTGAAAAATTAAGCTGATCAACAATTCTAATGGAACCATAGCCGCCCCGTGCACACATGATAGCCTTTATAGAAGGATCATCCAGCATTTGCTGGAAATCGGCAGCCCTTTCCGCATCTGTGCCGCCAAAGCCAAAATCTCTTTTGCCGATAGTATTACCAAGCTTTATTCTTAATCCCCAACTTTCCATCTGCTGAATTGCGGGCTTCAGTTCTTCTGCGGTGATATGTCCTGCAGGGGCAGTAATTCCGATTGCATCTCCCGACTTAAGGCTGGGCGGAATACGAGGGGCCAGCGATTGATACGGGAAAGCATTTGCAAAAAAAGGAAGGGAAATGCCGGCAGGAAGGAGGGTGGAAAGAAAAGATTTTCGATTCATCTTTCAAAATAAATGAAAATTCGCTATTCCACGTATAGCGCTCACCAAAAAAGGAAATCAGAAAATTGATTGGTATTAAATATTAACTGCCGGGCAAAAACGTTGATGTGGGTTGACAAAATATTCAACACCACATCAACGAAAAAAATGATGCAAAGCGCAATGGTTAAACAAGTTTAATTTAACGCTTCTACTATTAGTCCCTGTAATCCTCCCTTTACCGAAGCGGTACCCTTAACCGTAATTTTTTCACCGGCATGATCTTTTACTTTTGCGTAAACATCTTTTTTGTTGTGATCTTCAACCAGTAAATATACTTTCCCATCCTCAGTGAGCAACCCCATCGGGGCGCCATCCCTAATACAGGAGGCTGCGCACGACTTATGTTTCTCTCCGTGTGCACCCTTCGCCATATAACAGGCCATGTCGAGTACCTCCCCTTTAATGGTTTTAGATTCGTCCTGCGCTTTGGATTCAAAACTGAGAAAGCAGAGACTAAATGTTGCCAGAATTACTGCTGTACTAAACCTGCGATGAAGACTTTTCATAAAAAAACATTTTAAAAGTGAAGAATAATAGCGGTTTAGGAAGGGGGTAATAAAGGTAGTAAATTCCGGGACTATGAGGGAATCCAATTGCTATCATGCTTTAATGAATTACTTTTGCCTACTTTTTAGGATGATATGAAAGAGTATAAAAGAGTATTGGTTACAGCGGCATTACCTTATGCCAACGGGCCTATCCATATTGGTCATTTGGCAGGTTGTTATTTGCCCGCAGATATTTACGTGCGTTATCAACGTGCTCAACAGCGCGATATCAAATTTGTAGGCGGGAGCGATGAGCATGGGGTTCCTATTACCATCCGTGCAATGAAAGAGGGCGTGAGTCCACAGGAAATCGTGGACAAATACCATGCGATGATAAAAAACAGCATGGAAAAAATGGGTATATCGTTTGATATCTACTCCCGCACGTCCAATGCCATTCATCATAAAACCGCATCTGATTTTTTTAGAAAGTTATATGACGATGGTTTGTTTGAGGAGAAAGAAACGGAGCAGTATTATGATGAAATAGCCCAGGTGTTTTTAGCTGATCGCTATATCACCGGCACCTGCCCGGTGTGCAGTAACCCCGGCGCATATGGCGACCAGTGTGAAAAATGCGGATCGTCGTTAAGTCCAGAACAACTTATTAATCCGAGAAGTGCTTTAAGCGATGCAATTCCCGTGAAACGGTTAACAAAGCACTGGTATTTCCCGTTGCAGCATTATGAAAGCTGGTTAAAGCAGTGGGTACTGGACGATCACAAAGAATGGAAAAATAATGTGTACGGTCAGTGTAAAAGCTGGTTAGATAGTGGACTACAGAGCCGCGCTATGACACGGGACAGTAATTGGGGTATTAAAGTTCCGCTGCCGGATGCAGAAGGTAAAGTATTGTATGTATGGTTTGATGCACCTATAGGATATATCAGCGCAACAAAAGAATTGACGGATCAATGGGCAAAATATTGGTGTACGGACAACCTGCCTGAAAGCCAAACCGACACCAAACTGGTGCATTTTATCGGTAAAGATAATATCGTGTTTCACTGCATCATTTTCCCGGCAATGCTTAAGGCGCACGGCAATTTTGTTTTGCCGGATAATGTTCCGGCTAATGAGTTTTTGAATATAGAAGGTGATAAAGTTTCTACAAGCCGCAACTGGGCAGTATGGGTGAATGAATATCTTGAAGATTTTCCCGGTTGTGAAGATGTGCTGCGATATGTATTGTGTGCTAATGCCCCCGAAACGAAGGATAATGATTTTACCTGGAAAGATTTCCAGGATCGGAACAATAGTGAACTGGTAGCCATCTTTGGTAATTTTGTTAACCGCTCTCTGGTATTGATGCATAAGTTATGCGGCGGAAAAGTTCCGGTTTTTCATAACGCGATTATTGATGCAGACGATAAACAACTAATGGATGAAATTAAGGCTGCGAAGGAGAAAGTTACTCAGTCCATTGAAGAATACCGGTTCAGGGAAGCGTTATTCGAGATTATTGATTTAAGCAGAAAGGGAAATCAGTATTTGCAGAAGAAGGAACCGTGGAAAAAATCCGCTGTAGAAAACGGACAGCAACAAATTGACAATTGCATTCACCTAAGCCTGCAGCTTACGGCTAACCTTGCTATTCTAATTCATCCTTTTTTACCCAACACCGCAAAAAAAATGTTGCATCTCCTCAAGGTGGTAGAAAAGATGCTGGAGTGGAAAAATGCGGGCAGCTTTAAGTTGTTGAGTGTTGGATATACTCTACGTCCGCCTGAATTGTTGTTCAGGAAAATTGAGGACAGTGAAATAGCTGCACAGGTGGAAAAGTTAAAGG
>JADZFY010000204.1 GCA_020854215.1 Chitinophagaceae bacterium
ACTGGTGGTTGTTCGACCCCACTTGGGACGCCGCAGGGCAACAGGGAGAATTTCAATATTTTATGGTGGCTCCATCTTCGTTTATCAGCACGCATATCCCCTTCGATCCGCTCTGGCAGTTGCTGGAAAAACCGGTAGGTTACCGCAATTCATTTTCCGGTAAGAAGGAAAGCTTACACTATAAGGATTCCGTAAACGCATTCCTTCAAATGGACAGCCTGCAGCAATACCTTTCCATCGAACGGCGCATGAAAAATGCGGGTGCAACCCATGAGATGTTTAAGTTGTGGCAAACGTATAACCGGATGAATATTGCCATTATTGCAGGGGAACAAGACATGCAGTTGTACAATAGTGCAGTAGATGACCTGAACAGGGCCACTGAAATTTTTAATGCATTTGTACAATACCGAAACAGTGGGTTTCAACCATCAAAGCCGGATGACCTGATGCGGAAGATGCTGGACCCAATTGAAGCATTGATTGCGAATGCGCACAATAAAATAGACGGGATGGGGAAACTGGTTGAAAATTTCCAATATAATCCGGAAGCCATTCGCAAAAAACTTTTGGCTTTGGCTGTGCGCAGTGAGGAACAAAAGAAGTTTCTTAAAAAATACCTTGCCGCCGGGCCGCTGGAACGGCCCGAACTGTTTTACAAACAGAATGGAAATTAAGAACCAGGAAAATTTTTTTTTCACTTCAACTAAAGATTTAAGCAGCTATGACGCGACTAAAAAAACCACTTTTATGCCTTTCTGTTTTTATTTTGTTTGCAGCACTCACGCGGGCACAGCAAAAGCCCAATATTATTTATATCCTTGCAGATGATCTCGGCTATGGAGATCTGAGTTGCCTGAATGCCAATTCGAAACTGCCTACCGTTAATATTGATAAAATGTCGGCGGAAGGGATGAGGTTTACCGATGCCCACAGCAGTTCCGCAGTGTGTACCCCTACCCGTTATGGCATCCTCACCGGCAGGTATGCCTGGCGCACGCGATTGCAAAATGGCGTACTATGGGGGTATGATACCATGCTTATAAAAAACGACAAAACTACTTTAGCCTCTTTGCTAAAGCACAACGGCTATCGCACCGGTTGCATCGGGAAATGGCACCTTGGACTGGACTGGCAAAAGGACGCCCGGGGCAACTTTGATTTCTTTCAACCAATATCACGCAGCCCTTTGCAGGTTGGATTTGACTATTTCTATGGCATACCTGCTTCCTTAGATATGCATCCGTATTTCTATATGGAGAACAACAGGGTAACGGCAACAGTGGTTGACAGTACGGTTGGAAACAGTGGAAAAGGATTCTGGCGGGCAGGACCAGCAGGAAATGATTTCAGACATGAAGAGGTGCTTGACAGAATTACTGCCAAAGCGGTGGATTATATATCCAGGGAGGCGAAATCGGGGCATCCCTTTTTTCTCTATTTCGCACTCACCTCACCGCATACGCCAATACTGCCAACCGCCTCCTGGTTGGGAAAATCCGCTACAAACGCCTATGGAGATTTTGTACTGATGACAGACGATATGGTGGGTAAAATACTGGATGCTGTAAAGGCTGCCGGCATTGAACAAAATACGATCATTGTTTTTACCAGTGATAATGGCTGTTCTCCTTCTGCCGGCTTTGAGGAACTCTACGCTGCAGGTCACCACTCCAGCTCTATTTACCGGGGTGCAAAGGCCGACATATTTGAGGGCGGACATCGTGTACCCTTTATTGTTAAATGGCCACAAAAAGTGAAAGCAGGCACTGTTACCCCTTCCACAGTTTGCCTGACTGATTTTTTGGCAACACTTGCCGACCTGCTTCAGCAGCCATTAAAAGATAATGAAGGAGAAGACAGCTTTAGTTTGCTACCTCTGCTTTTACAAAAAAAAGGATATGCCAGAACCAGTACCATTCACCACTCCATTGATGGCAATTTTGCGATAAGAAAAAATGAATGGAAACTAATTTTCGCACGGGGATCCGGCGGGTGGAGTGTGCCCACTGAAAAAGAGGCAAAAGCACAAGGGTTGCCAGACCTGCAGTTGTACAATTTAAAAACGGATATAGGAGAGACAAACAATGTAGCAGCGATTCATCCCCTTATGGTTCAGGAATTGCTGAATATCATGGAAACTATTGTAAAAAATGGAAGATCAACACAGGGAAAAAAGCAGGAAAACGATATACCGGTAAACTACCGGTAAAGGCTTCAATTGTTTACATTTGATTGTTATGATGCACTGCAAATCATTTTTCTGAACATTTTTTCATCATTACAATAACATGAAAAGAGCTTTCTTTTTTCTTGGCATCGCATTTTACTTTGTGCTCCCATCCTGCAAAAAAGAAAATCCGGCTCCGGATCTGCATGTCCCGTCCACTAACTATACCAATGTCGCCTATGGTGATGATGCACTTCAGGTATTAGATATTTTTCTTCCGGAGGGAAGAAGTACGCGGGTTACAAAAACCATATTTATCATTCACGGAGGAGGCTGGACGGGTGGTGACAAGCAGGAGATGACGGACCCGGTTAATTACCTCAAAAGCCAATTGCCCGACTATGCTTTTGTTAATGTCAATTACCGGCTGGCTGCCGGTGGACAGACCAATGTATTTCCTGCGCAGGAAGAAGATATAAAAACTGCTGTTGCTTTTTACCTGAATAAGGCAGGTGAATACCGGGTATCGAAAGACATCCTGATGGGGGGAGTAAGCGCCGGCGCCCACCTGGCTTTGTTGCACGGCTACAAGAACGATCCGGAAAAACATGTAAAAGCAATAATTGACTTTTACGGGCCTACCGATCTGGTGGCGTTGTGGAACATGGGATTATTTCAGCAATTCAGTTTGATCACGCCATTAGGAGGCCCACTTGCCGATCATCCGGACTTGTATGTTAATAGTAGCCCGGTGAATTATGTTTCAATGCAAAGTCCGCCCACTATTGTTCTGCAAGGTGGCGCCGATCCCATTGTCGTACCCGATCAGGCTACCCGGCTTATTGCAAAGCTCAATCAGTTTGGTGTAAAAAACGAACTGGTGTATTATCCGTCTGAATCGCACGGATGGACAGGTATGAACCTGTTGGATTCCTATAACAAGATCATTGCTTTTGTAAAAGAAAATGGGAAGTAGACGCATTTCCGGAAATGACACAAGATAAAACCTCTATAAAAATTACTTACCTTAAACAGCCATTATTTCATTTATGATACACAGACGTACATTGCTCCAACTAACAGGCACAGCCGCTTTCTCCGCACTATTACCCAACATGGGGCGGGCTGCAATCTTTCCGGATAAAAATCCCTTTCGCTATTGTTTAAATACGAGCACCATCAGCGGACAAAAGCCTGGATTACTCCATTCGTTAGAAATTGCCGCCGCGGCCGGATATGATGGAGTAGAGCTTTGGATCAACGATATTTATGCCTGTTTGAAGCAGGGGAATTCGATAGACACAATTGCCAACACAATCTCCCGTCTTGGGTTAACAGTGGAGAATGCAATTAGCTTCAGCACCTGGATGGTAAACGATGCCGCCCAAAGAAAGGCGGGCGTTCAGCAACTCGAAGAAGAGATGAAAATATTGTCCTCCCTGGGTTGCCATCGTATTGCGGCACCTCCAGCAGGTGTAGCTAAAAATGATCTTATTGATTTTCAAAAAGCAGGTATATATTACCGTGAGATATTGGAGTTGGGAAGAAAGTATAATGTAATGCCACAATTAGAATTTTGGGGAGCTTCGGGTACGTTGTATTGTTTAGGACAGGCGCTGGCCATCGCTGCTGCAGCCAATGATGCCGATGCGCGGATACTGCCCGATGTATATCACCTTTTCCGCGGAGGTTCGGGGTTCAACGGATTAAAGCTGGTGAATGGGCAGTCCATAGAGGTCTTTCACATCAACGACTACCCTGGCGATAAACCGGTTAACGAACAAACGGATGCAGACCGGGTATATCCCGGAGATGGCGTGGCACCTCTAAAGCAGATTCTTACAACATTGAAAGCAATGGGAGGCACAAAAGTGCTATCGCTCGAACTGTTTAATAGAACCTACTGGCAGCAGGATGCGCTGCAGGTTGCAAAAACAGGGCTGGAGAAAATGAAGGCATTGGTAAATATGCTTTAACGGGCAGTAGCATAGTTAAAAGCGCGCAACATGGAGCGCATTAATAAAATAAACAACAACCCGGTATGAAAAAAATAAACGCCCTCTTTTTATTTATCCTGTTGGCCTGTTGCGGTATGGCCCAGCAGGAAAAGCAAACAGATTTGCCTGCGATGATCAATGATACCCGCACGCTGCGCTCACTGATGCAATCGGATCCCCACAGGCCCGTCTATCATTTTGTAGCCCCGGAAGGGCATGCCATGCCCTTTGATCCCAACGGTGGCATTTATTGGAAAGGAAAGTATCATCTCGGACATATCTACCAAAAATTACGCAATGGCAAGATGGAACACGTATGGGGCCACGCCGTGAGCACCGACCTGTTTCACTGGACTTTATATCCTGATATGCTGGATGTAAAAGACGGGGATTTGGAAAAGGGCATTTTCAGCGGTGGCGCATTCTTATCAAAAGAAGGTGTTCCCCATATCATGTATCACGGGCAGGGCGCTTCGGCAAACATGGTGGCATATGCAACAGATGATGATTTGAAAGTATGGAAGAAATTTGACGGAAACCCCGTTTTAAAAACACCTGCCGCCGATGATCCGTTTGGTAATTCGGGCAAATACACGGCCTGGGACCCGGAAGGATGGTATGATAAAAAGGCTGGCTGGTATTACCAGATCTCCGGGGGTAAAACACCGGCCCTGTTCAAATCGAAAGATATGTACAAGTGGGAACACATCGGGCGGTTATTAGACAGCACCAAAAGATGGTTGTATGCCTCTGAAGATGTTTCCTGCCCGGATTTTTTTTCTATCGGTAACAAATCTATGCTGCTTTTCATCAGTCATAATATTGGTGCGCAGTATTTCATCGGGAGCTTTGCCCAGGATAAGTATACCATTGAACAGCATGGACGGATGAATTGGCCGGGCGGAACGTTCTTTGCCCCGGAACAACTGCAGGATGATAAAGGAAGAAATATTATTTGGGGATGGGTGCTGGAGCGCAAGCCAAAAACCTTGCCGGATTACGGATGGTCGGGTATCATGAGCCTGCCGCGGGTGCTGTCCCTTGCTAAGAATGGCACATTACAGATCAATCCGCCCGAAGAAGTAAAAGCCATAAGGCTGAATGAAGTGCTGGAAAATAATATAGTGCTCGAAGCGAATACAGAACAAGCATTAAAAGCGAAAGGAAGCTCCATTGAGATGAAAATTGAAATAGCAGGCGGAGATACATCACCCTACGGTGTAAAAGTTTTTTGTTCACCGGATGGCAGGGAAGAAACCGCCATAAGCTACGACCCGCTAAAAAAGGAACTGGTGGTCAACTTCATTAAATCGTCTGTAAAGGGGCCGGTGCTCATGCCCGCCAACGCCATATTCGGTCCGCCGATGGATGGGTATCCTGAAAAAGTATCGGAGCAAAGAGCACCTTTTGAATTGTACAAAGGTGAAACCTTGCAATTGGATATCTTCCTCGATCGTTCGATCATTGAAGTGTTTGCCAACGGGAGGCAGTGCGTTACTCAGGTAGTATATCCTCAATTAGAAAGCAGCACACAGGTAAAGGTTTTTAGCGGCAGCGAAAAAGTAACGGTAAAAAAAGCGCAGTCGTGGACGATGGCTGAAACGAATGCGTATTGAAAACTCCCTTGCGTTATAACTGCCCCAAGCTACCCGAATAAAATCCGGAACCCTTTCCGAAGGATTTTCTTCCTCAGGAATTATCCATAAATGGTGTGCTTAAGCATTTCGAAAATGATATTATCTCCTTCCTGCATTATTTTGCTGGTAGTATTTAAATTGTTGCTGCTATTCTCTTCTTCCTTTTGTTCGTGCAAAACGAAGCCAGAAGCACGTGGCAAACGATGTATTGCCGTTTGCCATTTCCTTCGGTTAGGCAGTAGTACTACTGTGAGCCCCTGCTGCATGATTCTTATCCTCATCGTTGATCAGTTGGCAAGTTTTTTTATCCTGCAATCTTTTAGGGCCAATAATCGCTTACATCTCCACAAACTCCCAGGCGCTCTGGTATGCAGTATGCTTTTCGGCGTAATTAATAAAATTTGCATAAAAAGGAAACTGGCTGAGCGTAGCGCTGTCGCCAATTACCACTAATTTTTTGCGGGCACGGGTCATGGCTACATTCATACGCCGGATTTCGGACAGAAAACCGATTCTGCTTTCAGGGTTACTGCGCGTAAGGCTGATATACACGATATCTCGTTCCTGTCCCTGAAAACTGTCAATGGTATTTATCGTAATCTTATTTTCATAGGACTTAAGGCTGGACGTATGTTGCAGTTGTTCCTTCAGCAGTACAATTTGCTGGCGATAGGGTGATATAATTCCAATAGTTGGAAATTTTTCTGCGGTATAAATCGCAGCTAATTCATTAACCAACAAATTAAGGTGTTTAAAAAGAAAAGCAGCTTCTTCGGGGTTGGAGATACTTGTATCTTCTGTCTTTTCATCAAAACCACAGCCGGCTGTATCAATAAATTGTAATGGTGCTTGCGCATCAGATAAAACATGCGTAGCAATGGAAGGATGGGCGCTGAGCCTGTTCTCATAAAACACAGATGATGAGTAGTGCATGACCTGTTCATGCATTCTGTACTGTACATCTAATAAGCTCACTGCTTCCGGATGAAGCGCTACACATTTTTCAAGCAAAGTGGTTGAAAGCCCCGCCATTGCCGCTTCGTCAGATTTTATTGTGGGTGGCAACTGGCAATGGTCTCCTGCCATCACCAGCTTTTGTGCTTTTAAAATGGGTATCCAGCAGGCGGGCTCCAGCGCCTGCCCCGCTTCATCAATAACTACGGTGTGATAGCGAAGCTGACGCACCGTGTAATGGTTAGCGCCTACCAGTGTAGCGGTAATGACCTGTGCCCGGGTAAGCAAATCATTGGCAATGTATTGTTCGGTTTTTTCCACATCCTTAATAATACGATGCGCTTCATCGAATAACGCCCTGCGTTGTTCGCGTTCGGCTTTACCAAAACTACGCTTGTACTTATGCGCCATATTGCGGAGTTCGTTGGCCTGCTTTTTCATTTTCTTCACTTCCTTCATACTGCTGTGCTCCGCCATCCTGCTGTCGAGTGTGAGTGCCATCAACCGCTCCGATACACGTGCCGGGTTACCCACCCGCAACACGTTTATACCTTCCTCGGTTAATCGCTCGCTCAGTAAATCCACCGCCGTATTGCTGGGGGCCACTACAAGCACCTGTTTTCGATCCTGCTGTAAAAGGGCTTTGATGGCTTGCACCAGTGTGGTGGTCTTGCCCGTACCCGGCGGGCCGTGTACTATGGCCAGTTCGTTTGCCTGCAGAATTTTATTTACTGCCTCCTGCTGGGAGTCATTCAACAATATACTACTCCAACGGGGAATGGCGGATTGAAAAGTTGGCGGCTTTTCGCCCGTAAGTATTTTGAGCAGCGTAGCTTCTTTTGGGTTTTCGGAGAGGGCAGATGCCTGTTTGAGTGCAGTCTGCATTTCGTCGTAGCTGTTGTCGTCAAAAAGCAAATCAATCCCCAGTTTGCCATCGCGGCTCCAGTGTGGCAGTTCATCTGTACGCAGGGTTATTTTCAGCCGGTTGCCACCCTGAAACGTAATAACGCCTTCTGTTTTGTATTCTTTGGGGTTATGATTGGAAAAGAGTGATGCCGTAGCGCCAAAGCGTAACTGGTGAGGAATATCCTGATGGGTGGTGCGTTCCACTTCCACCGTCAGGTAATCACCACGGCCCAGCTCCGTATCTCTTATTGCAACCGGATACCAGGTAAGTCCACTGGCCCTGCGGTTTGCCACAGAAGAGGTTTCAATCAGTTGTTGATAAGCCAGGCGGTCCTGTGCCCGCTCTGTTTTTAATAGTTCCTGAAGCTTTCTGAAATATTCCATTATTGCTAACGAGAAGAAGTCAAAAAATAAAAAGCCCTGATGTAGAAACAGCGGGGCTTTTGGTTAAGGCTCTGATTAGTAGCTATTTTTCGAACAGTGGGTTACCGCATTTCGGTATGCACAAAGTCCATTAATTCTTTTATATAGGCCGGTGAAAAGTCAAATGGTAAACCTGCAGACGCGTATAAAGCGGGCAAGGGTTTAATGCTTCCCAAACTTAATGCTTTCATATAATTATCCAAAGCTTTTTCCTTGTTTTCTTTGAATTGCTTCCACATACCAATAGCACCTAATTGGGCAATACCATATTCAATATAATAAAGCGGAACTTCGAAAAGATGCAACTGGCGCTGCCATGCATTTTCGCGGAAAGCGTCCAGTCCGCTGTTGTCTATTTCCTCAGAAGAAAACTCCTGTAATATCTCCATCCATCGTTTCGTTCTTTCTTCGATGCTGTGGTGGGGGTTTTCATAAACCCAATGCTGAAACTTATCTATAGTGGCAATCCAGGGCATAATGGTAATCACTCGTTCCAACTGATGCGCTTTAGCTCTTTTCAAATCCTCCGGATCAGAGAAATAGCTGTCCCAATAATCCATGCTGAACAGTTCCATGCTCATGCTGGCCACCTCGGCCATTTCGGTAGGGTATTCTTTAAAGGCGGTAAGTTCCAACGGATGGGCCAGGAAGGAATGTACGGCATGCCCTCCTTCGTGTACCATGGTGGTTACATCGTGCATTTGTCCTGCAGCATTCATGAAAATAAACGGTGCCCCGCTTTCGGCAAGGGGCATATTGTATCCACCCGGGGCTTTGCCTTTACGGCTGTCGAGGTCAAAGTGTCTGAGTTCATCCATCTTTCGCAAACAGTCTGCAAAAAAAGGCCGTAGCCTGCTGAAACAGGCAATTGTTTTTTCCAGCAGTTCCTTTCCGTCGTCAAAAGGCCGCAAGGGCAATACTCCATCCGGTTCCGCTTCGGTATCCCACGGTTTCAGTACGTCAACCGCCAGTGCTTCTTTTTTCTTTTTGTTGATGATATTTAATAAGGGTAAAACAGCTTGCTTTACCCCCTCATGAAAATTAAAACAGTCTTCTTTGTTATAGTCGAACCGGCCTTTTTCTACAAATACATAATCCCGGTAATTGGCAAAACCCGCGTTTAATGCCACCTGGTGGCGTTTCTGAACAAGTTGGGTAAACAAATCATTGAGCGCATCCCTGTCCTGGAGTCGCCGCCCATTTATTTTTCGGTAAACCGATTCCCGCAGGGTCCGGTCGTGGCTTTCCAAAAACCGCGTAGCCTGCTGCAGGGTGAATTCCTTTCCTTCTACTTCAATCGTCATCTTGGCCGAAATGGCCCCGTATTGCTGTTGCAACACGCTGAGTTCCGCAAACAGCGGAATGTTTTCTTCCCGAAACAGGTCAATGCTCTTCTTTACCGAACGCAGGTAGGTAAAGTATTTCTCCTGATCGAGTTCCTTCGTATACGGGCAATTAATCAACTTCCTGTTCAACTTATCGGCATAAGGCTGAATATGGGGCTGAATGGCGGTATAGAAAAAGGTAAACGCCTCGGTAAGTGCTTTGTCCTCTGTATCTCTTGTCATTCGTACCTGGCGCCAGCAGGCATCTTCCGAAATCACAGCCTCCAGTTCGCTGCAATCCTGCAACCATTGCTCTAACTCCGTTTTAGAATGGATCGGTTTTCGTTCTAATGCCTGAAAATAGGGTTCGAGCGCTTCCCAGGTAGTAAGTTCAAAATTTACCGGCAGAAACTTCCTTGCCGGCTTTTTTATATCGGCGCTGGCCTGAATCATAATCTACAAAAAGATAAAAACGTGAAATATAAATACCGGACGATTAAGATGGTGGCATTGTTCACACCCATCCCATGTTTACCTATTATTCTTTTGCTTTTTTCTTAGGTGCAGCTTTCTTTTTAGGCGCTTCGTCGGCGGGGGTCGTTTCTGTTTTTTTTGCTGCTGTTTTCTTTTTTGCCACAGGTTTTTCTTCTTCTGCTACGGCTGCTTCCGGGGCTGGTGCTGCCTTAGTTTCTGCTGTTTCCGGTGCTGTGGAATTTTCTTCCGTTACCTCCTCTTCTATGGTGGGGGCTTTAATTTCGATTTGATTTGCGGTTAAGATCCCCAGCCATTTTACTATCTTTTTCATGTCGCTGGTGTAAACCCGTTCAAAATCCATATCGGGATATACCGTCTCAAAGTATTTTTTTACGGCGGCATTGTCTTTTTCGCCGGGAAGCGGAGTGCTATCCTTTTGCATTGCCAGCAACACATCTGCTAAATTTACATTATCACGAACCGTGTATATTTCGATACTCTCCAAATGTGAAAAGTTGTGAACGCGGGACGAAACAAAACGGGTGCTCTTATCTTCTAAAGAACGCACAATAGCTCCATCGCTCTTAGAGCTTAACAATTCAAATAAACCAGGTAAGCCTGTTACGGAAATGATTTTGTTGTATTCCATAATATTCCATTACATTTTAAGGAGCTGCAAGATAAACGGAAATTTGGAATTGTTAGTCGGGGAAAAGGGTTTTGTCAATATGGGGAATAACCCTTAAGGCATTTTTGAAGTATATTTTTTTGAGAATACCATCGGGTAGCCCCATTCCATACATCCGCCAAAAGGCGTGGTATTTTTTGTGATAGGGGAAATATTCGTCGTCTGTTTCCAACACCCTGAAATAGGTGGCATACTCAGCGGGTACCCAACTATCCTTTCCAAACATGATTCTGTCCTGATATTTTTCGAAGAACTGCCTGGCTGCCCTGGGTTGTCGGCCCAGTTCGGCGATAACGGCGCCAAACTCAATCATCATATTCGGCAATTCATCTAATAATCTGCCTAAATGACCAAGATCGTTAGGGTACCACCCAAAATGAGCAGCAATAAAGATGGTGGAAGGATGCTGCTTAAACATCCGATGCTGTTCTTCGATGAGCTGCTCCCAGGGTTCGGGGTCGTCGGCCGCTCTTTTCCTGCGAGGATGGGTAACCAGTTCTAACCAGCGTTCGTTATGTTCATCCACCGGATCCCAGAACGGCTTTGGGTCGGCAGTATGAATGAGAACCGGAATTTTCAGTTCTCCGCATTTCTCCCATATCGGGCCCAAACGCGGATCATCAATAGCCACCCGTTTGCCTGCTTTGTCTTTCACCGAGAAGCCCAGGTTTTTAAAAATTTTCAACCCGTTTGCTCCATTTTTCACATCCGTCTCCAGTTGTTGTACCGCTTTGGATGTCCACCCGTCTTCCCCTACGCCATTGAAGTCAATATTAGCAAATACAATAAAACGCCTCGGAGCTTTGGCGGAAACATTTTGCGTCATCTCCTTTAATTTTTGTCCGTTTCCGCCACTCAGGTTTACCATCACTGCCATATTCAGCTTGTCCATCTCCTGGAGCAGTTGGGGTATAGATTGTTCGGAGAGATTCCATTGGTGATTGTGTACATCAATAAAAGGAAACTTCGCGTGGGTAACGATATTTTCCGGAACCTTTAGGGTGGAAACCGGATCGTATTTTTCAAAGTCCATTGTTTTTTCCTGCGCAATGGAAATGCTGGTGTAACCACCAAGCAACAGAATAAGGAAAAGATTTTTCATCCGGTTCAGTTTTGTTAGATTAATTGGAGAGTGCCTGGTAGGTGAGTACTTTAAACTTTTCGTGAATTTCACCATGCTTGTTAGGAAACACCTGCAAAAATAATTGTCCAATAATTTTTTCTTTTGGATCAATCCAGTAGGAAGAGCTGAACATCCCACCCCAGCTATAGGATCCTTCGGGGCGGGGCGAATATGCACTGCCTTTTTCGGTAACCAGTTCAAAGCCCAGCCCGAATGTATTGCCGCGACCCAACCGCAGATCGCCAATTTGATTAGTAGTCATCATGCGTATGCTGTTGCGGGAAAGGATACGGGTACCATTGTACACCCCGTTATTGAGAAGCATTTGCATAAAGACAGAAAAATCATATGCCGTTGAAGCCAGTCCCCCGCCTCCCGAATAATAAGTGCCGTTGATGTTGGGATAATCAGTAAGGATGTTGCCGTTGATATCCATCGTTGCCCCAGCCTTTTGGATACGCTGTTGATCATCGGTTGTATAAAGCGTAGCGAGGCGATGACGCTTTTCTTCCGGAAGATAGAAATAGGTGTCCTTCATGCCAAGCGGATCAAATATCCGTTTTTTCAGGAATACATTAAATGGCATACCCGATACCACTTCCACCAGGTATCCCAATACATCGGTATTCAAACCATAAGTAAATTTTTCCCCGGGCTGGTGCTCCAGCGGCAGGGGTCCAAGTTTTTTAATAATATCGGCGAGTTTTATTTTATCTACCCCAATACCGGCCACTATGCCCGATTTTGCATAAATGGCTTTGAAGACTTTACTCCCAATCTGGGCGTATTGAATGCCAGAAGTGTGGGTGAGTAAATGGCGAATCGTTACTTCCGATTTGGCAGGAACGGTGGTATATGTAGTATCCGATTCATTAAACTGGTCTAATACTACCGGATTTTTGAACTCAGGAATATATTTACTGATGGGATCGTCCAGAAGAAATTTGCCTTCTTCGTACAGCATCATCACGGCCACACTCGTAATGGCTTTGGTTTGCGAGGCAATACGCATGATGGCATCTTTGTGCAACGGCTTTTTTGTGCTGATATCATCATATCCTGTTCCCTTGTAGTACACAATCTTGCCATTGCGGGCGATAAGGGCTGTAGCACCATTGATCCAGCCGCTGTCAATGTACTGCTGAAACAACTGGTCAAGGCGTGCCAGTCTCTCAGGGGAAAAATCTGCAGACCGGGGTTCGGCATTTTGCAACGTTTGGGAGAAGGAATGGGTGAAGCCAATGATCAGTAACAGCACCAGGAACATTAACGAACGTAAGCGATTCATAACAAGCATTAAAGATTTTTGGGTAAGGAAAGATATGATTTTATGAAATGTGCGTCCGGTTTCAATCGTATTTGTTTGACAAACGACAGCGGGTTGGATAGGCAACCCCTCCATTAAAGACAGAAGAACGGGTAACAAACACGAATAATGAAACACTGAAATAAAACAGAAACACATCCGTAATGGTAATCAGATTTCAATAGGGTACTCCGGACTCGCCGCCTTTTCGCACCGGCACAAATATCCGGCCGGAAGCTTCATCCTTCAACATACCCTGTCTCTACCTGGTAAAGCTATATTCCTGTGTTTCAACATTGCCGGCTTCGTCTTCTGCGGTTATCTTTAGCCGGTGTTGTCCCGGAGGACATTTTTCGTCAAACCGGTAAATGAAGTTTCTGCCTTTGTCGTTGGTGAAGCACAGCCACTTGCCGTCTAATTCTGCCCTTACCATTTTGATGCTTTCCATATTATCTTTAACCGTAAACATCAACCTCGTGGCCTTGCGCATATCCTGTCCATTTTTGAAGCCAATAAGAACAATTTCTGGTGCAGTTTCGTCCAATACCAATTGATAGCTGCCAAAGCTGTTGAATTTAGCCACTGCCCATCCGTTTTGCCATTCTGCCCGCTTCACTTCTTTTTTTGTCCCTGCAAAACGCTGTATGAGCACGTTTTTCATTTTCTCCGGAGTGAGTACCCGGTTGGGTTTGATACGCACCACCATCCCTTCCTGCAGAGGAATATAAGGCTCACCGATAGTATGCACAGCCGACACTACATTGGGGAGGGAGGACGCTGTTTTTCGATATACAATCCTAACAGAGTCATATAGTCCCTTTTCACCAATAAAAAATTCACAGTCTTCGCTTCCTTCTCCAATATTTATCATAAAGGGGTAATACATTTTGCCGGACGCAGGACGCTGTTTGATCGGGGAAGGCTTATATTGAACTTTAAAATTCAATTGCGCGGTATTACCGGCAGCATCTTTTGTTTCAATGCGGATAGGTTGCGCCTTGTCTTCAGAAAGCGTAATGACGCCATTCCCCTGTCTTCGATGATAAATGCTGTTTACGTATCCCGGAAGTTCGGAAAGGTGTTGCAGGTACGGACCTCCATTGACTTTCGTCTTATAGTCTATATGTGCATTCAGGTAACGGGTAGCGTCATAACTGATGGTATCCATCGTAAAACGGATGACTTCCGAACCGTTATCGTACAAAATACCCTGAAAAATACCGTTATGATTTGGAGATGCTGACTGGGAATCGTAGCTGCCCACAGCAAAGCTTACTTTATCAGACGATACAGTGATTACCGTTGGCTCGGACACATAACCGTTAGCCGTTTTTTTAACCGCAACCATTCGGGGAGTTTGTTCATACGTACTTTTGTTGCGGTCATAAACAGCCAGTCTTTGAATAACCGGCGGTACGTTGTCTTTTATGGGAAATCCAAATAGCATGGGGTTAAGGTTGGTATCGGTGGAGGTATTACGAATTTCAAAATGCAGATGTGGTCCCTGCGAACCGCCGGTATTGCCGCTATGGGCGATGATTTCTCCCTGTTTCACCGGAAATAAATCACGGGGTACATCTAAGTAAACACTCCAGGATTGTTGTTGGTACTGCTGCTCCTTTACATAGGCTTCTAACTTTGGAAAAAACGCATTGAGGTGTGCATATACCGTGGTTAATCCATTGGGATGATTTATATAAATGGCTCTCCCAAAACCAAAGGGTTCAATCTTTATCCTTGCAACATATCCTCCGGCGGCAGCCCGCACCGGCAGATTCTCCACACGATTGGTTTTGAAATCAAGCCCCATGTGATAATGATTGGGGCGAAGTTCTCCGAAATTCCCCGCGAGACTGGCCGGAATAGCTAATGGATTGATAAAATATCCGTGGGGATAGCGCTGCTGTGAATGGTTTTGTGCAATGGAAACGGAAACCTTCAAAAAAACGAATAGAAAAAAAACTCTCATCAATAAAAAAATTCGCATTGGATAGTAACAAATCTAACCATGAAAGATTTAATCATAAAATCATTTTCCAAATGGCAGAAGAAGTATGCTTTTCATTATATCATGTTGCTGCAAAGAACCATTAGAATTTAATTAACTTTTTCGCGTTGGTTTATGCAAAAAAAATCTAAGTCTGGCACTCTCTTTGAGAAATAAAATATGTCCGCCCGATGAAAGAGTTGATTGCTGTTTTACCCGCCTGTAAAGATTAATGCGATAATAGTTTTCAAATTTCTTTTGAGGTTTCTTCCAATAGCTTTGAAAACCCCATTTACAGGGATAAAGTGACGTGGTGATATACCCTAAACCGGGTATGAAAGGGTTGACGTTTGATAATAATCTTTGAAAGGCTGATATTAACGTGTAAAGAATATACTTTTTTGAAACTATTATACAGCTTTTTTCGTCTATATATTGTCTACTAACTTGTATTGTTGAATTTATTAAAACGAATGTTATGAAAGGGATGAAAAGAAAAATTATACTGGCATTGGCCATCATGACAGGAACGGTAATTGGTGCTTTTCGTGGTGAGACTGCGAAGCAACGTTTTATTGAACGTATGAAGAGCAAGTATGAAGATCATAACAAGGTTCAGCAACACGAAATATTGCTCGACGAGTTTGAATTGTCTGCATTTCATACCAGCTAAGGCTGTTCTGATATTAATTTAAATGAGGGTGCGGAATTTTCCGTGCCCTTTTTTGTGCCCATTCCCTACCTTTCTTAAGAAACATCTGCTGGGCTTTCAACAATATCTTCCTTCAAAAATCGCCTCCTCATTAAATATTCAGCCGATGGTTTTCGCATTTAACGCCGCAAGCCGTACCTTTGCCCGGTTTTTTCAGTGCCAAACCTGTAGGTTTTTTACCGGAAATACCCACCAGACGCTTTCAAATCTTAATTAAGCAATGCCAAAAGACAATTCTATCAAAACGGTTCTGATTATTGGTTCAGGACCAATTATTATCGGACAAGCATGTGAATTTGACTATTCGGGAACCCAGGCCTCCCGCAGCCTTCGGGAAGAAGGGGTAAAAGTCATTCTGATCAATAGCAACCCGGCTACCATTATGACGGATCCCATGATGGCCGATAGAGTATATTTATTGCCCCTTACCGTAGAAAGCATTGAACAAATATTAGAGGAAAACCAGATAGATGCTGTACTCCCCACTATGGGTGGGCAAACGGCACTGAATTTAGCTAAAGAAGCCAACGATTTGGGCATCTGGGAGAAATATGGCGTACGCTTAATTGGGGTAGATATTAAAGCCATAGACAAAGCGGAGGATCGCGAGTTATTTCGCCAGTGGATGATTGATATGGAAATACCCGTGGCACCTGCCCGGACCGCCAATTCATTTTTGGAGGGAAAGGAATTTGCCCAGGAAATCGGATTTCCTCTGGTAATACGCCCATCCTACACCCTTGGAGGTACTGGCGGAGGCTTTGTGTTTAGCAAAGACTTTTTGGATGAGGCTTTGGAAAGAGGGTTGTCTGCTTCGCCCATCCATGAAGTGCTTGTAGAAAAGGCTGTGCTTGGCTGGAAGGAATTTGAACTGGAGTTGTTGCGCGACGATGCCAATAATGTGGCAATTATCTGTACCGTAGAAAACTTCGATCCCATGGGCATCCATACCGGTGATTCCATTACGGTGGCGCCGGCAATGACACTCAGCGACACTGCCTTTCAATTGATGCGCAATACAGCCATTCGTATGATGCGTGACCTGGGTAATTTTTCAGGAGGATGTAATGTGCAGTTTGCATTGAACCCTGCAACCGAAGAAATAATAGCAATTGAAATCAACCCTCGTGTGAGCCGGTCATCAGCATTGGCTTCCAAGGCAACCGGGTATCCCATTGCTAAAATCGCCGCTAAATTGGCCATTGGGTATAATCTTGATGAACTCAAGAACCAGATTACCCAGTCCACCTCCGCTTATTTTGAGCCAACCCTCGATTATGTAATTGTAAAGATGCCCCGCTGGAACTTCGATAAGTTCAAAGGCGCTAACGATACCCTCGGACTTCAAATGAAATCGGTAGGTGAAGTAATGTCCATCGGACGCAGCTTTACCGAAGCCATCCAAAAAGCCTGTCAGAGCCTTGAAAACGAAGCGGTGGGTTTAGGCTATTATGGAAAAAGCATGATGCGTCCTGAAGAAGTGGTGGAATACCTGAAGACGCCCAAATGGGATCGGATATTTCGCATTAAGGACGCCCTAATGATGGGAGTTAGTGTAAAAACAATATGTGAGGCTACCGGCATTGACCGTTGGTTTATATATCAAATACAAAATATCGTTGCCATCGAGAAAAAGCTGGCAGAACATGACCGACATTCTTTGCCTGATGACTTGTTAACCACGGCAAAGCATAACGGTTTCAGTGATGAGCAGATTTGCCGGATTATGAAAGACGGCAAGGATGAGGATATTTATGAGCGCAGAAAGAAAATGGGGCTCACCCGCGTGTATAAAATGGTGGATACCTGTGCTGCCGAATTTGAAGCGAAGACGCCTTATTTCTATTCCAGCTTTGAAGCACCTTCCCTCTCCGAAAACGGATCAACTGCCATGGTTCATAACGAGAGTGTTGTTCATTCCGGGAAAAAGACTTCGTCAAAATCTTCCAAAGGATCAATATTAGTGTTAGGTTCCGGGCCTAATCGTATAGGACAGGGCATTGAGTGTGATTATTGTTGCGTGCACGGCTTGCTGGCAATTAAAGAATGCGGTTATGAAGCCATCATGGTCAATTGTAATCCCGAAACGGTTTCTACAGATTTCGACATTGCGGATAAACTGTACTTTGAACCGGTTTTCTGGGAGCATTTGTGGGAAATAGTGGAATATGAAAAGCCGGTGGGGGTTATTGTGCAATTAGGTGGTCAAACGGCGCTCAAGCTGGCCAAACGCCTGCATGAAAAAGGAGTTCGCATTATTGGAACTTCTTTCGACAATATGGATATTGCTGAGGATCGCGGCCGATTCAGCGATGAACTCAAGGAATTGGGTATCCCTTATCCCAAATATGGTACAGCATATAATTCAGATGACGCTATTGAAGTAGCCAAAGAGGTGGGCTATCCTGTGTTGGTACGCCCCAGTTATGTACTCGGCGGACAGCGTATGCGTATCGTATTAAATGATGAGGAGCTGGAAAAAGGCGTATTGAGCCTGTTAAAACATCTTCCGGGCAATAAAATCCTTATTGATCATTTTCTCGACCGTTGCCAGGAAGCGGAAGTGGACGCTATTTTTGATGGCGAAACCTTTCATGTAATGGGCGTAATGGAGCATATTGAACCGGCGGGCATCCATAGCGGCGACAGCAATGCCGTACTTCCGGCATTCAATTTAAGCCCAATGGAAGTAACCACAATGGAAGTGTACTCAGAAAAAATTGCAAGGGCATTGAACATACGCGGGCTGATCAATATTCAGTTCGCCATAAAAGACGGGGTTGTATATGTAATAGAAGCCAATCCGCGGGCATCCCGTACCACTCCGTTTATTGCAAAAGCTTATCAGATTCCCTATCTGAATATCGCTACCAAAGTGATGCTCGGAGAAGTAAAGCTGAAAGACCTGAAGTTTGAAAAGAACCTGAAAGGGTTCGCGATAAAAGAGCCTGTATTCAGTTTTAATAAATTCCCCGGAGTAAATAAGGAATTAGGCCCGGAAATGAAATCTACGGGTGAAGCAATTCGTTTTATTAAAGATTTGCGTGATCCCTATTTCAGAACCCTATATAAGGAAAGAAGTATGCATTTGAGTAAGTAGTACGCCTTGCTCAGGAGCAATTTAGCCACACCACCTTTGGAGTGAATATAAGTTTGGCCCGTGCCGGAATTGGATATCCGTTCTCATGCGCTATGGCAGGGTTATCCCGGATTTTACTGAATCCCCGAAAGCAACTGCAAAGTGTGCAGGCTTTGTGGGTGCCATCTGGCTAACTCCTGTGCAGCAGGACTTCACGAGCATTCGTAATTCGAATAATCCGTAGTTCCCGGATGTGTTGAAGTTGACTGCAGATTTTAGATTAAAGATTTTGAGGCTGGTATATAGCCAGGCGGGGGTGTGTCTTTCTTCGGAATGAAGAACGGATTCCTCGCGGGGACTATTTTGGGCTACAAGATGTTGCGACAAAACAGTATTAGGATACGGCTCAGTTTGTAATGGAAGCCAGAGCGGTGCCAATGGGTACCGGACGGCGGATACGAAGGATTCGCCCCTGCCATTGGTGCAGGAACAGCAGCCCCATCACATGATAATGTGGGTTATATTCCTCGTCCTGAGCGACGTCCAAAACCTGCAAGTAGTATCGTGCATCCAAAGGAATCTCCTTCCTAAACTGAATGGTTAGATATTGTTTGAAGTCTAAACTCTTTATTTGTTATGATTGCTGCATTTAGAACCTGTTTTATTTCGGGCTTATTTTCCTTTCTTACAGTTTTTTCTATTGCACAGAACAGAACGACTACGAAAGATATTCTTCCCAACAGGATTAATTTTTCTGAGGCTGAAGTGGTTAAAGCACCGGGATTTACAGGCCCGGAGAACAAAGCAATTGAAATGCTTGTTGACGAAGTAGAAAAGAGATCCCGCTTACGCCTGTCAGTTAGCGAACAGGGAATACAGCGGGGAAAGAGCATCTATATAGGACAATATGATGCATTGTTGAAGTCCTTTCCGTTTCTGCAAAAAAGCCTGGCGAATAATAAGAGTCAAAAACCGGAAGGATATCACATTCTTACCGGTGAATCCGGACAGGTAATAGTGGCAGGTAACGACGCCCGTGGCGTTTTATTTGGAACCGGCAGGTTGCTCCGGATCATGGATTATGCACGCGATTCAATTTTTCTTCCGGTGGAGATAGACCTTGTTTCCGCACCGAAATATCCACTACGGGGGCATCAAACAGGCTACCGTCCCAAAACCAATTCTTACGACGGATGGTCAGTCGCTATGTGGGAGCAGTATATCCGCGATCTGGTGGTGTTTGGCACCAATGCAATTGAACTGATCCCTCCGATTTCAGACGATGATGCGGACAGTCCTCATTTTTCAAAGCCTTCGATGCAGATGATGATTGAAATGTCGCGTTTGGCAAAAGAATATGGCATCGAATGTTGGGTGTGGTATCCGGCTCTTGAAAAAAATTATGCCGATAAGGCTGTTGTTGACAAGTCGGTAAAAGAATGGGGAGCTGTACTACGGCAATTACCCAGGGTAGATGCCATTTTTGTTCCCGGCGGAGATCCGGGTCATACGGCCCCGAAAGATCTGTTTGTATTGCTGGAAAAGCAGGCCGCACAATTGCAGCAACTGCATCCCGGCGCTACTTTATGGCTGTCTCCCCAGGGCTTTACTGCTGCCTGGATGAATCAATTCTGTTCCTTTTTAAAAGATGAACCAAAATGGTTAGAAGGAATAGTATATGGTCCGCAGCAAAGTGAGCGGCTGGTGAATTTGCGTGCTAAGCTTCCTGCCCGATATAAAATAAGACACTATCCCGATATTACCCATTGTATTCGGGCACAATACCCGGTTCCGGATTGGGATTTTGCTTACAGCGTTACCCTTAACCGTGAGCCGATTAATCCCCGTCCCGTTGATCAGTCGCTGATCTTTAAACAAATTCAACCGCTGGCAGATTATGGATTTCTTACGTATTCGGAAGGCTGCAATGATGATGTGAATAAAATCGTCTGGAGTTCAATGGGCTGGGACCCTGATACGGATATTGCTGATATTTTGAGGGACTACGGCCGGTATTTCATCGGAACAGATTGGGGGGAGGCATTTGCGCAGGGGTTATTGAATCTGGAAAAGAATTGGAAGGGTGCATTACTTACCAACACTCAGGTAACAACCACCTTACTTCAATTTCAGGAGATGGAGCGACTGGCATCACCGCAAATGTTGCAAAATTGGCGTTTTCAGCAGGCGCTCTACCGGGCCTATTATGATGCCGCTGTTCGTTCCAGGTTGCTTCAGGAAACGGCGATGGAAGATCGGGCAATGGCCTGTTTGCGACAGGCAGCACAAAGTGGAACAGAGGTAGCCATGAAAAGAGCAGAGGAAGCGCTTGAACCGGCAGCATTACCTGTGAGAGATCTCTTAAGATCAAGGGTATTTGAGTTGGCGGAAGCCTTGTTCCAAAGTATTCACATGCAATTGAGTGTAGGTCGCTATCAGGCGATTGCTACACATCGGGGAGCAAACCTGGATTTGATAGATTATCCTTTGAATAATGCAGGATGGCTGCGCAAGCAATTTGCGGGAATAAGGAAGTTGACCAATGAAGCTGACCGGCTTAAGAAAATTGATGCGATCATAAACTGGGAGAATCCCGGCGCCGGTGGTTTTTATGACGATCTGGGTAATCCTCTTGCCCAACGCCATTTGGTAAAAGGAAAAAGTTACGCGGAGGATCCGGCATTTCAGGAATCGCCGATGGTTGGTTTCTCCTTTGAATTTAATGACCACACTACCCGAATATCATCTGGCAGATTTGCAGAAACCCTGCACGATCAGCCCCTGGAAATGCTGTACACCAACCTTGACAAAAATGGGCAATACAAAATCAGGATTGTTTATGGTGCAGAAATGGATTCGGAAATAAAGCTGGTAGCTAATGATCAGTATGAGATTCACCCGATGATGACTAAAAATATCACTTACGATCCTATTGAGTTTATTATTCCCAAGCATGTTACAAAAAACGGGGTATTAAAATTGACATGGAGTCGTCCGAAGGGCCTTGGCCGTAATGGGAGAGGAGTACAGGTTGCAGAAGTATGGTTAATACATGTACATGATCAGTCTGGCTTGAAGCGGAAGCAACCTTACGAATGGTGATCTTTCCTTCAGACCGCCGGTTCGTGTGTCCTGATTTCTGCGATAGAAAAAAATTATGTGTCACTCACCAAGTCAAAACCCGACTCACGGATTTGCAACCCTACTTGTGGTTCTGCATCTCTACTTATTAAAGCAGGCGAAGAAGTTGGCTCGGACAATTTTTCTCTCCCGACTTGTCCGCCGCTGATTTTCATATAGTATAAAACACTGATGATGTGTGTGCTAATTTTTTAGTTTTACTTATTTTGCTGACCTAAGGGGTCGAAAATGTACAAAATCGCCCAAATCAGCTATGCAGCCGGATCGGTTTCTGTGCAGGTATATAAGATAGAAAACTGCTAAAGAGAAATTGTAAGACATATCGGCACTGCCCGCACTGACTTGTCCTGAAATAGGTTGACAGAAAACTGTTAACTTAATTTCGCACAGAATGAGTCAAAAAAGTGCAGTTTGTTTATGGGTGCCTCCTTCATTGTTGCGTAATGGTGGTAGATTTTCGAAAGCATAGGGTTCGTTTTTTAGTTTTCCGTCGGGTCTTATTGTTTTCCCCCGGATGCTGAATACCGGCCAATACGCTAACCGGTCCGATGGCATTTCATAAGCAAATAGGGAGCGGATATCTTCGTCGGTGAGATCGGGTTGCAGCCATTTCAGTTCCAACGCCGGCGGCAGAAATACCGGCATGCGAAATGCGTTGGTGCCACTGTTATGGATTTGCTTCATTAGGCTGTTGGCATTTCGGGTAAGCAGGGTAAACATACCCCGCACTTCACCGGTTTCAGGATCCGAAGGAAATTTTTCATTATAATGGTAGAGTCCGGGAAGGCAAAAAAATGGTCGGTCTTTTATCCGAATATGATAGGGTACTTTTTGCTTCCAACCTTTAACCTCCCGGTGTTCATAAATGCCGGTTACCGGAATAAGGCATCTTTTATGTCTGATTCGATACCAGAACGACTGCCGGTCGTCCAATACTTTTTCACTTCTCGCATTTACCATATTCTTGCGGAGCGTCCTAACTTTCTCCGGTGTGTCCATATATTCTGCTATAATTCCCCATTCAAAATACCTGCACCTGTATTTTCCATCTTCAAATAAAATAACCGGATAGGGCAGATGTGCCATAGCCATTACTTGAATATACTGCTCCGGGTCGAACAATATTCTCCTGTCGTTTAACAGATCCGGAAAATGTCCGTCAATCAACTCGAGCGCCGAATAGTAGGCAATGTCAAGGCACATGGTTAGGATTTTCCGTGATTATTAAATGCGCTGTTGTCCCTTCCACTTTCGGAGTTGCTGCAGCAGGGCACGCATGTCTTTTGGCAAAGGCGCTTCGATACGATATTGCTGTTTTTGAGCGCCGGTAAATAGTACCCGCTCCGCATGAAGCGCCAGCCGGTTGAACAACGGATGTTCTGTTTCCTCTTTTTTAGAAAGATGAAATTTCTTTTTGATAGATGAAAGCATTACAGGTTCACCATTTCCGTACAGGTCATCGCATACAATGGAGTGTCCGATGTGTTTCATGTGCACCCGTATCTGGTGGGTACGGCCGGTGTGAATGCGAAAATGCATATAGGAGTAGCTGCCAAAGCTTTCTATTGTCGTGAAATCCGTAAGCGATGGTTTCCCTTTTTTGTGGGTGATCATCACCCCTTTTTTAACCGGA
Organism: Chitinophagaceae bacterium; assembly: GCA_020854215.1. Classification (GTDB taxonomy): domain Bacteria; phylum Bacteroidota; class Bacteroidia; order Chitinophagales; family Chitinophagaceae; genus Agriterribacter. The sequence continues at coordinate 23,556 of JADZFY010000204.1, forward strand.
TGTTCCATTATGGCTGCATCCACCGACCCGCTCTCGGGTGTTGGGATGCCATGTACCAGGCCCACATAATACTTTTCCACTTCCCGACTTTCAAATTGAACCGAAAGACTCCTGTGCGTTTGTTCGTTTTTTGCAAATACGATGGCTCCGCTGGTATCTTTGTCCAGTCGGTGTACTGTCCATATATGGTTATATCGTTCCTGTAAAAGCTGTTTCAGGGAAACTTCTTTTCCTTCCCTGTCGGGCACCGATAATAATCCTGATGGCTTATTGATCGCAATAATACTTTCGTCCTCAAAAATGATTTCTGTTTTAAACTTATTCACAGGGGAATCAGGTAGTTTTTTTCTTGGTGAAAGACGTGTTGAGGTGCTTTAACAGGCGAATCTCTTTTTCCGTAAGGTAGCGCCAACTTCCACGATCCACATTTTTTTTTGTGAAGATGCCGTACATCACCCGGTCTAAGTTTTTAACCTTAAATCCGAAATGCTCAAAAATCCGCCTTACGATTCTGTTTCTGCCGCTATGGATTTCTATGCCGATAACACTCTTGTCTTTGGCATCCGCATAGGCAACACTGTCGGGTCGGATAAAGCCATCGTCCAGGGTAATGCCGTCTGCAATTTGTTCTAACTGTTGTTTAGTAACCGGGTTATCTACCTTAACCTCGTAAATCTTCCTCACTTCATACCTGGGGTGGGTGAGCCGCTGTGCCAGTTCGCCGTCGTTGGTGATGAGCAGTACGCCGGTGGTATTGCGGTCGAGGCGCCCTACCGGAAAAACCCGTTCGGTGGTGGCTTGTTTTACCAGATCCATTACCGTTTTACGTCCTTCAGGGTCTCCGGTAGTAGTAATATAATCTTTAGGTTTGTTAAGAAGGATATATACCAGGTTCTTTTGAATGGATATTTTTTTCCCGCTTACTTTAATATGGTCAATCTGGCTTACTCTGAAAGGGGGTTCGGTAATGATTTGGTTATTAACGGTTACTTTACCTGCTTTAATCAGGTCTGCCGCTTCACGTCTTCCGCATACGCCGCTCCAGGCTACGAACTTGTTTAAGGGCATTTGGTCATCGGCAGTGTGCGGAGCAACCAGGGGTTTGCTATCAGAAGCAGCTTTCTGCGGCGGAGATACCGGTTTCCTTTGAAAAGATTTTGCCGGGTGCTCACTTTGGTGACGTTGTCGGTTTTCGGGCTTTCCCTGTAGCTCCTTTTTCAGGACGGATTTTCGCTTTCCGCCGTCGGAAATGTGGCTTGCTTTTCGCATTCCGAAACCGCCCGGAAATTGCTTTTCATTTTCTCTGCTATCAGTGCGGGTAACGCGTTGTATTCCTTTGCCGCTTGCTGTTGTACTCTTTTTCCCCGGCACACGCATGCCCGAACGTTCTCCCCAAACTTTTCCTTCCTGTCCCTTACGCTCCGCACCCTTTACTATGGACCGGGTATCCTGTACTTTTCCTGTTCTTTTTTCTCTGGCGAGTCTTTTTTGTTCTTCAAAATAGGCGTTCTTTTCGGCGCGCAGTTGTTTTTTCTCCTGGCGAATCCGCTCCTTCTTTTTAGCGCCGGTTTCGGCTTTATTGATGAACTTGTCGAATGCTTTCTTACTCATATCGTTTCTTAAATGTCAGGAAAATGAAAAAACTAATGCCCTTTTTTGTTGGCTAATTGCCCGCAAGCCGCATCAATATCTTTGCCTCTGCTTCTTCTTAACCTCGCGTTTACCCTGTTTTTTTCGAGGTATTGCATAAAAATTTCTGTAGTAGCTTCATCAGGTTTGGAAAAACTGGCAAGGTCAATGGGATTGTATTCAATAATATTCACGAGGTCGGCAGGGATTTGGCGGTACACTTTTACCAGTTCTTCTGCGTCCTTTATCGAATCATTAAAGTCTTTAAACAGGATGTATTCCAGCGTAATTTCATTGTGAGTGAGCTTATAAAAATAGTTCAAAGCATCTATTAACGACTTGATATCATTGGTGTCGTTAATCGGCATAATCTCGTGTCGCTTTTTATCATTGGCCGCATGCAACGAAAGTGCCAGTTTAAACTTCACCTGGTCATCTCCCAGTTGCCTGATCATTTTGGCTACACCGGCCGTGGATACGGTAATTCGCCTCGTGCTCATTCCCAGCCCGGTGGGTGAGGAAATGCGCTCAATAGCTTTCAGCACATTTTTGTAGTTGAGCAGTGGTTCGCCCATTCCCATAAAAACGATATTGCTCAGCTTCTTTTGAAAATTCTTTTCGGCCTGCTGCTGAATGTACACTACTTCGTCATAAATCTCGTCGAAATTCAAATTCCTCTTCCGTTCCATATAGCCTGTGGCACAGAACTTACAACTCAGGCTGCAACCCACCTGGCAGGATACACAGGCCGTTTGTCTCGATTCGGTAGGTATAAGTACACCCTCCACCATATGGTGGTCCACCGTTTTAAACCGGCTTTTTATGGTGCCGTCGGACGAATGCTGGCAGTCATCCACCACTAATGCGGGTAATGTAAAGTCGTTGTTAAGTTTGGTTCTCAGCGCCTTACTTAAGTTGGTCATGTCATCAAAGCTATGGGCATGTTGCTGCCACAGCCATTCATATACCTGTCCGGCCCGGAACTTCTTGTCGCCTGCTTTTTCAAAATATTCCTGAATGTCTTCCAGGTTCAGGTGCCGAATATTGGGCTTTTGTACCGCTTGCATGCCGCAAAGATAGGTAAAGGTTTACGGTAGCTCATGCTCATAAAAATTGAAATAATTGCGTTAAATAATCCCGGTGCGTGGTACGGCACAGATATTTGCCGTTATTTTGCAAATTATTTTGTTTAAAAGATAGAGCATTGCAGCGCCTCTTTAACCGAAAATTGATGGATGGGCAGCGCACATCACCCATGGTTTTTTTTCTTCGCTATTTCCTTTTTTGGGTATTGGTGTTTTTTGTTCAGCGTTTAGCCTTTGTAGGATATTTTTTTGAACGCCTTCACGAAGCGGGCAACACAGCCGTGCTGCAAACCTTTTTCTATGGTATCCGCCTCGATCTCTCCATGGCAGGATATTTTTCAGCCCTGCCCTTTGTAGTCTTCGTTGTTCAGTCGTTTATCAATAGAACATTCTTCAATGCTGCGTTAAAAGTATATACCATTGTACTGCTGCTTCTAACTGTCCTTATTTCCGGCGGTGATTTGGGCATTTATGAGAGTTGGGGTGTAAAACTCAACTTCCGGGCAGTGTCTATGCTTTTACATCCAGCCGAAGCAATGGAAACCAGCAAATCTGCACCGGTGTTTCTGCTCCTGCTGATGATGCTGGCAGAATTGTTAGCTGCCCTGGGGCTATACCGCCTCATTGTGGCGAAAATAAGAATCCCGGTTGCTGAATCACGGTACCGTTATAAATGGAGTTATTGGATTCAGCTTCCCTTGATAGCGGCTTGTGTTTTCCTGAGCATCCGCGGTGGATGGCAACAAATTCCTATTAATGAAAGTGCGGCCTATTTCAGTCACCAACCGGTGGCCAATCATGCGGCGGTAAATACCTCCTGGCATTTGATGAGCAGCATCTTAACAAACCTGCAACGCGGAAATACTAATAAATATACCTACCTGCCCGCAACAGAGGCAACGAAAATGATTTCCCGCCTCTACCACAAAGCGGAGCCCGATTCGTCAATACAAATCTTAAACCAACAGCGGCCGAATATTATTTTTATTCAATTGGAGAGTTTTACAGCCGATGTTGTTCAGGAACTGGGGGGCGATAGCCTTGTTACGCCCAATATCAGCCGGCTGATTAATGAGGGGGTGTTGTTTACCGATATTTTTTCCAGTGGCGTTAGAACCGACCAGGGAATTATTGCGCTGCTGAGCGGATTTCCTGCCCAGCCCCAAACCAGTATCGTTTATCAACCCGAGAAGTTGGAAAACCTGCCTTTTATTTCGCAGGTTCTTAAAAAGGAAAACTATTTCAACACATTTTACTACGGCGGCGAACTGGGTTTTGGACGGTTCAACAGTATAGCCTACCGGGCAGGTTTTGACCGAATTGTAGGACTCAGGGATTTTAAGGATGCGGCGTTATTTAATAAATGGGGTGCGGATGACCAGAGTTTGCTGGAAAAATATGTTGCTGAAATGAATGAGCCTGCGCAACCGTTTTTCTCCTATATCATCACGTCCAGCAGCCACGAGCCGTTTACCGTGCCCATGCCTACTGTTATAGCCGGTGATTCTCCCGGCGCGCAGTTTAAAAATGCCTGCTATTTTACCGATCAATCTCTGGGCCGGTTCCTCAACGCGGTAAAGCATAAGGACTGGTATAAAAACACCCTTTTTGTTCTGGTGGCAGATCATGGTCATTCGCTTCCGCGAAACAGGCGTTTTAACGAACCCGAACGGTATCATATACCGTTGATTCTTTTTGGAGATGTACTGAAAGACGATTTTCGCGGTAAAAAGATAGCGGGCATAGGCTCACAAACAGACGTGGCCGCAACATTACTCAACCAATTACAGATTAAGGATACCGCTTTTAAATGGAGCAACGACCTTCTTAATCCCCATCGCAAACCTTTCGCCTTCTACACTTTTGATGATGGTTTTGGATGGTTGACGCAAACGGATACCCTCCTTTTTGATAATCGCGCAAAACAAGTTATGCCGGTGGCAAACCGGGAAACCCACCAGCAGCCCGACAGCTCACTAACTACCGGTAAGGCGTATATGCAAATGCTGTATAGCGCGTTTTTGAGGTTTTAGTATCCGTAAATCATTTTTTAGCCGGCGCATGTAACACTATTACACATCGTTGTGTCACTCTCTTGTACGCCAAATCTTTACGCGGCCTTACATGTTCCTCCTGTATTGACCCCCTACTTCAAATAAAGCATGGGTAATTTGTCCCAGACTGCAAAACTTAACCGTATCCATCAAAACTGCAAACAGGTTTTCATTATTGTCGGCAGCCTGTTTGAGTTGCTTTAGCTTATCGCCTGCTTTTGCTTCGTTTCGTTTTTTAAAGGCACCGGTGTTTTCAATCTGTTGTTCTTTTTCGTCGCGGGTACTTCTGATCACTTCACCCGGAACCAGCGTAGGGCTGCCCTTTTTATCCAAAAACGTGTTTACACCTATCACCGGCAGTTCGCCCGAATGTTTGAGGCTTTCGTAGTGCAAACTTTCTTCCTGAATTTTATTGCGTTGGTACATTCTTTCCATTGCTCCCAATACGCCTCCCCGTTCCGATATGCGGTCAAATTCTGCTAACACCGCTTCTTCCACGAGGTGGGTCAGCGCTTCAATGGCATAGCTGCCCTGCAAAAAATTCTCTGTTTTTATGGTTCCCAGTTCCCGGTTAATAATCATCTGTATGGCCATTGCCCTGCGTACACTCTCTTCGGTGGGCGTAGTAATGGCTTCATCATAGGCGTTGGTGTGTAGCGAATTGCAATTATCATAAATAGCGTACAATGCCTGCAGCGTAGTACGTATATCATTGAAATCTATTTCCTGTGCGTGCAGGCTCCTTCCGCTGGTTTGAATATGGTATTTTAATTTTTGCGAGCGCTCATTGCCGTGATATATATTCTTAATGGCTTTTGCCCAAATTCTCCTGGCTACCCTGCCAATTACACTGTACTCCGGATCCATACCATTGCTAAAGAAGAAGGAAAGGTTGGGGGCAAAATCGTCTATATGCATCCCACGGCTCAGGTAATACTCCACATAGGTAAAACCATTGGCCAATGTAAAAGCGAGTTGGGTGATAGGGTTAGCACCTGCTTCGGCAATATGGTATCCGCTAATGCTTACGCTATAGAAATTACGTACCCCGTTTTCTGAAAAATATTCCTGAACATCGCCCATCAACTTTAAGGCAAACTCTGTGGAAAAAATACAGGTATTTTGAGCCTGGTCTTCCTTCAAAATGTCTGCCTGCACCGTACCCCGTACCTGTTGCAATGTCCGGGTCTTTATTGCTGCGTAAACATCGGTTGGCAACACTTCTTCTCCGCTTAATCCTAATAGTCGTAATCCTAATCCGTTGTTACCCTCCGGAAGCCTTTCGGGCGAAGACGGATTGTAATATACCGGCGGAGGCAGCAGGTTGAATTTCTTCTTCTTTATCTTTTCTATTTCCTGCCATAATTTGTTTTCTTCTATCCACTTCTCGCACTGCTGATCAATGGCTGCATTCAGGAAGAAAGCAAGGATCACCGGCGCCGGGCCGTTGATTGTCATGCTTACTGATGTGGACGCATCGCAAAGGTCGAAACCACAGTAGAGTTTTTTAGCATCATCTACTGTGGCAATGCTCACTCCGGCATTACCGATTTTCCCGTATATGTCGGGGCGGAAATCAGGATCTTCTCCATAAAGCGTAACACTATCAAAAGCAGTTGATAGCCTTTTTGCCGGCTGACCCGCCGACACATAATGAAATCGTTTATTGGTGCGCTCAGGGCCGCCTTCTCCCGCAAACATCCTGGTTGGATCTTCGCCCTGTCGTTTCAATTCAAATACCCCGGCAGTATAGGGGAAGGCGCCGGGTACGTTTTCCTGCATCAGCCATTGTAGTCTGTCACCCCAGTCTTTAAAGTTCGGTAATACCACTTTGGGAATATGGATTCCACTCAGGGAACGGGTGTTCATTTCCTGTCGGATCGTTTGGCCCCGAACGGTATATTCCAGGAAATCTGCACTGTATTTTTTTTGAATGGCCTCCCATTCCTCAAGCATGGCTTTTGCCTCAGGACTGAGTTGCTTTTCAAGCTCCTCATATTTTTGTTGTAGAATGGGTTCCATGGGACCTGTTATTTTTTTCCGGTATCGCTTTATTTATTTTTCATTTTTCCGGCTTGCTGTTAATATTTGCTTGGCGCCATTTAACTGGAATAGCTGCGATGCAACAAGGCTTTGATCTTTTGCCATTTGGTTATAAGCGCGTATGCTTTCACTGATCTCGCTGAGATATCTTGTGCGGCGGGCAGGAATAATTACAGCATCAGGATTACCTGGTAAGGGTTCCGGCGCGATGACAGGCAGATCGCTCCACCTGACCCCCGTTTTTGTATGAATTTTTTGCAGGAGCTTTTCAAAAAAAGCATTTACACGTTTATCGTTAAAGGTGTTTGCACACATTCCCATTACAGGTATATGCTCATTGGGGATGTTGAATTGAAGATGATTGCGCCGGTATTGTTTTCGTACATCATTTAGTGCGTCTTCTGCACCCGATTTGTCAAATTTGTTAATAGCTATAATATCGGCATAATCCAGCATATTGATTTTCTCTAATTGAGAAGCGGCACCGTATTCGGGTGTCATAATATATACGCTAACATCGCAATAGTCCACTATGCTAACATCACTCTGTCCCGTGCCTGCTGTTTCGAGAATAATACAATCATACCCGGCTTTTTTACAAATAGCAATTGCCTGGCTGGCGGCTTTGCTGATAGCACTATTGTCTTCCCTGGTGGCCAGGGAACGCATATAGGCGCGAACTCCCGAAACGGCGTTCATTCGGATACGGTCACCCAACAGCGCCCCTCCGGATTTTTTTCTGCTGGGATCCACGGAAATCACCGCGATGGTTTTATCCGAAAATCTGTTCAAAAACCTCCGTACGATTTCGTCAGTTACCGACGACTTGCCTGCACCGCCTGTGCCCGTGATACCAATAACAGGAATCGGACTGGCGGTATCCTTCCCAAAAATCTCCAACAAGTGTGAATAGCCCTGCCCGCTTTCCGCCAGCGTAATTGCCCGCGCCACTCTCCTGGTATCCCGGTATTCGCCTAAAGGCGGTTTTTCAGACAGGAGAAGGGGTAGCGAAACAACTGAAAAATTACATTGTGTGATTACATCGGTAATCATGCCCTCCAATCCCATTTTCCTGCCGTCATCCGGACTGTATATCCTGCTGATACCGTATTGTTGTAACTGCTCTGCTTCTTGTGGAAGGATGGTGCCGCCTCCACCGCCAAAAATTCGAATATGCCGATAGCCGTTTTCGTCGAGCAGATCACGGATGTATTTAAAAAACTCCATGTGCCCACCCTGATAACTGGTGAGTGCAATACCCTGAACGTCTTCTTCAATGGCACATTCCACAATTTCACGGGCAGAACGATTATGTCCCAGATGTATCACTTCAGCCCCCTTGCTTTGCAGGATACGGCGCATAATATTGATGGCGGCATCATGTCCGTCAAATAAACTGGCTGCCGTTACAATTCGAATGTTATGATGTGGTGCATTATTCATAAATAACTTCGGTTACGGGCACCTAAAATTAATCTAAAACATGCGGTATGGTGGCTTTTCGTTCATTTGAAGAAAAAATGGTTTGGTGTGCACAAAAATTGGGAGTAGTTTAGTCCACTCAAATAAGATGATTTATGAAATTAATTCGCTTTGGAAAGGCTGGTAAAGAGAAGCCAGGAATAGAATTGTCGAATGGCACCCGTATTGATGTTTCTAAATTTGGGGAAGATTATTCCGAAGCTTTCTTTGCTTCCAATGGTGTAAAAAGGCTGGAAACCTGGTTACAGGAACACCAGCAGTCTGCTCCGGTTGTTGATGCGTCCGAAAGGCTTGGTCCGCCTGTCGCCCATCCATCGAAGTTAATTTGTATCGGTCTCAACTATTCCGATCATGCAGCCGAAAGTAATATGCAGTTGCCGGCGGAGCCCATCCTCTTTTTTAAATCCACTACGGCTGTATCGGGTCCTAATGACAATGTGGTAATTCCCCGTAACAGTACCAAAACCGACTGGGAGGTGGAACTGGCTGTGGTGATAGGCAGGAAGGCATCTTATATTGACGAGCAAGATGCAATGGATTATGTGGCAGGATATATGCTGCACAACGATTATAGCGAAAGAGCCTTTCAACTGGAAAGGAGCGGACAGTGGGTAAAAGGCAAAAGCTGCGATACTTTCGCGCCTCTCGGCCCCTGGCTGGTAACACCTGATGAAATTGCTGATGTCAACGATCTTCGGTTGTGGTTGTCCGTTAACGGCAAACTAATGCAGAACGGCAACACTAAAAACCTGATCTTCAAAATACCCCATATCATTGCCTATATCAGTGAATTTATGACCCTGCTGCCCGGTGATATTATTACAACCGGCACACCTGCCGGAGTAGGATTGGGTCAAAAACCAGAGGCGGTATATCTTAAAGCGGGTGATGTGGTAGAGTTGGGCATTGACGGACTGGGGCGCTCCAAACAAACTATGGTAGCCTGGTCGCGCTAAACAGCACGCTATACCGATATGTAATAAAAGCTGAAAAATGAAACGATATTGCCTTGCACTGGATTTAAAAGACGACCCTTCCGTTATTGCAGAATATAAAAAAATCCATCAAAATATTTGGCCGGAAATCAAAGAGCGGATAAAGGCAGACGGAATTACCGTTATGGACATCTACCTTACCGGAAACCGGCTGTTTATGATTATGGAGGTGGGCGACGATTTTTCTTTTGAGCAAAAGAGCCTTTCCGATGCGGATAATCCCAGGGTGCAGGAATGGGAAAACTTCATGTGGACCTTCCAGCAACCCCTGCCTTGGGCCAAGCCCGGTGAAAAATGGTTAATAATGGAAAAAATATTCGAACTACAATAATACAGGATAATGAATACAAGGATACGGGTATCGGTATATGTTACATTTATAGCAGCATTATTTTTCTTATCAGCCTTTAGTTTCATGCAAAAAAAGAAGGTGATTTTTTTTGGTGATTCTATCACCCAGGCTGGCGTTTCACCAAACGGTTATATTACCCTGTTGCAAAAGAAGCTCGTAGAATCCGGCAGGGATAAGGCTTTTGATCTTATCGGCGCGGGTATAGGCGGCAATAAGATATATGACCTGTATTTGCGGCTGGAGGACGATGTGCTCTCAAAAAAACCCAACCTTGTTTTTATATATATAGGCATCAATGACGTGTGGCATAAAAGAAGCCACGGTACGGGTACCGATGCCAATAAGTTTGAACAGTTCTATAATAAAATCATTGATAAAGTTCAGGCTACAGGTGCTAAAGTGGTGATTTGTACCCCTACCGTTGTAGGTGAACAGAAGGGGTATGTAAATGAACTGGACGGAGATTTGAACAAGTATGCAGAGATTATTCGGCAAATTGCTAAAAATAAAAAGGTAGAACTGATAGATTTGCGCGCAACCATTGTTGATTACATCAATACCCATAATCCCGAAAACAAGAACGCCGGAATTTTAACCACGGACGGCGTACACATGAACGATGCGGGTAACGAATTTCTTGCAGAACAGTTTTGGAAATTCATAAAGTGAGATGTTTTGAATTTGATAATGTGACAATTTGAAAATTTGAAAATGAACAAACCGGCGAACGTTAAATTAACTGTACATGACATGCATTGATACGCACGTACATTTTTGGAAATACAACAAGGAGCGCGATAGCTGGATGAATGACATGAAAACGCTCCAGCAGGATTATATTCCCCAGAATATAGAGCCGATACTGAAACGAAACGATGTGGATGGTTGTGTAGCCGTTCAGGCAGATCAATCGGAAGTAGAAACCCGTTTTTTATGCGAGCTGGCAAAAACGCATCCCGTCATTAAAGGTGTAGTGGGTTGGGTGGATTTGTGTGCAGATAACCTGGACGAAAGACTTCAACATTTTACTGCATACAATGAAATTAAGGGCTACCGGCATATCGTGCAGGGAGAGCCTCACGATTTTTTATTAAGGAAGGATTTCCAACGGGGTGTAAAGGCATTGAAGGCTTTTAACTATACCTATGATATTCTGATTTATCATTACCAGTTACGACCGGCATTAGAATTTGTATCATTTATTCCGGACCAAAAAATGGTGATAGATCATTGTGCAAAACCCGATATTAAGCGTAAGGAAATTGAAAAATGGGCGCTATTGATGAAGGAGATTGCACAGAATCCGAATATATACTGCAAGCTATCCGGTCTGTTTACCGAAACCAATTGGAAAGCCTGGAGTGCCGGCGACTTTTATCCGTACCTCGACGTGGTATTTGATGCTTTCGGTACCGACAGATTAATGTACGGAAGCGATTGGCCGGTAATTTTGGTTTCGGGAATGTATGTGCAATGGAAGAGCTTGCTGGAGAAGTACATGGAAAATTTTGAGGAAGAAGAGCGCGAAAAGGTATTTGCGAAAAATGCTATCCGGTTTTATAATCTGTAATTTTCTTATATTGTAAAATTTTAATATGGACCTGAATCTTGCTAATAAAGTTTTTATTGTTACCGGTGGTGCAAAAGGAATTGGCGCAGCCATTAGTAAAACTATTTCGGACGAAAAAGGAATAGTTGTTATTGCGGGCAGAAATAAAGCCGATAACCAGGCGATGGTAGATGAAATTGTGAAATCCGGAGGTACGGCCAGTTACGTAACGGCAGAGCTGGGTACTGCTGAAGCTTGCAGGGAAGTGGTAGATTTTACTGTGGAAAAGTACGGGCAAATAGACGGATTGGTGAACAATGCCGGCATAAACGATGGCGTGGGACTTGAAAACGGGAGTCCGGAGAAGTTCTTTCAGTCCTTAGAAAAAAATCTGAGTCATTATTACAACCTGGCGCACTACGCATTGCCCCACCTTAAGAAAACAAAGGGCAATATCGTTAATATCGGTTCTAAAGTAGCTGTTACCGGACAGGGAAGAACTTCGGGCTATGCAGCTTCAAAAGGAGCGGTTAATGCCCTTACCCGTGAGTGGGCGGTAGAACTGCTTCCGTATGCTATTAGAGTGAATACCGTGCTTCCGGCGGAAGTTTGGACACCCCTGTATGAAAATTGGATAAAGACGCTTCCGAATCCGGAAGAAAAGTTGGCTCAAATTGTGGCGAAGATTCCGCTGGAGAAAAGAATGACTACATCGGAAGAGATTGCAGACATGACAGTATTTCTATTGAGCAGCCGTTCCAGCCATACTACCGGTCAAATTATTTTTGTTGATGGCGGGTATTCTCATTTAGACAGGTCAATTTAATAATACCGAACATAAAAACTATACCGGCATGGCTTTAACTTCAGCAACGCCCGCGGCTGCAGCTTCATCGAATAATGAAAAGGGGTATTTGTTCCCGCTAATACTCGTTACCAGTTTGTTCTTTTTGTGGGGTTTGGCCTATGGTTTATTAGATGTGTTGAATAAGCACTTCCAGGATGCATTAAATGTAACTAAAGCCAGGTCAACTTTGCTGCAGGCCGCCTATTTTGGAGCCTATTTTTTAGTGGCACTTCCTGCCGGTATTTTTATGAGCCGTTATGGATATAAACGGGGGATACTACTCGGACTGATTTTGTATGCTTTGGGCGCTTTTCTGTTTTTCCCTTCTGCTCAAATGGGAAGCTTTGATTTCTTTTTACTGGCGCTGTTTATTCTCGCATCCGGATTAACCTGCCTTGAAACAGCGGCTAATCCATATGTAACCGTATTGGGCAAACCGGAAACTTCGGCCTTCCGGCTCAATTTATCACAGTGTTTTAACGGTGTGGGGTCTTTTATCGGCCCTATAATTGCGGCAAACGTTTTTTTTAATGAGACGTCGGCAGAGGATAGTGGGAACCTCGACTCGGTTAAGATGGTTTACATCATTATTGCTATCGTTGTACTCTTCATAGCACTGTTGTTCTGGCGCACGTATTTGCCGGAGATCAAAGAGAGTGAAATGGTTTCCGAAAAAATTCAGGATACGAAGCCCCTGTTTCAACACAGCCATTTCGTTTATGGCGTTATTACTCAGTTTTTTTATGTGGCGGCACAAGTAGGGATAGCGGCACTCTTCATTAATTATTGCACCGAGGCAAAACATGAGATTGATAATGCAAAGGCAGCTTACCTGCTTTCCGTAAGTTTATTGCTTTTTACCATCGGCAGGTTTGTAGGTACGGCGCTGATGCGAAAGATAGCGGCTAACAAGCTCCTCACTATTTTTGCGCTTATCAATATTGTGCTTTGTTGTGTGGTTATTTGGGGAAAAGATTGGATATCGGTGTATTCGCTAATGGTTATTTTTTTCTTTGAATCCATAATGTTCCCTACCATTTTTGCTTTGGGGGTAAAAGACCTCGGACATCATACCAAGAAAGGATCATCCTTTCAAATTATGTCAATTGTTGGAGGCGCCTTAATGCCCTACTTTATGGGATTGCTTGCTGAAAACGGAACAGCAAAAGCCTATATCATCCCATTGTTTTGTTTTTTTGTGGTAGCATGGTACGGCGCAAGCGGATACAAAATTAAAAAGGGTTCAGCTGCTTAATTGGGTTTACCCTTGTTGTCTCTGAATTTTTTTATTGCCGGTCGCTGGGGGTTCTGTTGATTTTGTTGGTTTTGCTGATTTTGCTGTGGCGCACGCGGAGCTGCTTTTCCGGCATTGCGTGCTTTATCCTGCTGTTCCCGCTGTTTGAATTTTCTGCGCTTGTCGTTTTTTTCCAGGCTTCGCAGGCTAATCTGTCCCACAACATCCACAAAATCGGGTTCCACTTCCTTAGGTTTATTGCTCACCGGATCCTCGGTTTCTAACGCTTCTGCCTTCATCCCTTTCCGGTTCATGTCTTTAATTTTTCGAACGGTGGAAATCGAAAGCGGGTAGTGTTTATTACTGTCGGGCAGCGTGTACCACATGAGGTTGCGGAAAATATCCTTCTTAATCAACAAGGCGTTTCCTTTAGATGTCTCCAAAATATCCGCATTTTCCGGGAAGTGTTGAAGTGCATCTAAATAAGTATCCAGCTCAAAATTCAGGCAGCATTTCAATCTGCCGCATTGTCCGCTTAATTTGGTTTGATTAATGCTGAGGTTCTGGTAACGCGCGGCAACTGTAGTAACACTCTTAAAACTGGTAAGCCAGGTACTACAACAAAGTTCACGTCCGCAACTGCCTATGCCGCCAAGTTTTGCTGCTTCCTGCCTTGCCCCAATTTGCTTCATTTCAACTTTCACCTTAAACTCCGAAGCATATATTTTTATCAGTTCTCTAAAGTCAACCCTGCCATCTGCGGTATAAAAGAAGGTGGCTTTTCTTCCATCGGCCTGGATTTCTACTTCCGACAGTTTCATTTCTAACTTCAACTGACGCGCAATGGCACGCGCACGGATCAAAGCCTGCGGTTCACGGGCCTTGTTTTGTTTCATCTGTTCCAGGTCGCGGTCATTAGCCCTTCGTAAAACCTTCTTTATATCAGGATTGTTTTCTTCGACGCCCTTCTTTTTCAACTGTAACCGCACCAGTTCGCCCGACAGGGACACCTGTCCGGTGTCAAAACCTCCCACGCCTTCAACACTTACCATGTCACCCTTTTCTAACAGGTGAACAGTGTTGTTCCGAAAAAAATCTTTTCTGCTGCCTTTATTAAAGGAAACTTCAATAATTCTGCACAGGCTATCACCATCGGCTAAAGGAATATTACTGAGCCAGTCGTGAACATTCAATCGGTTGCAGCCGCTTGTGCCACATGTTCCATTGCTCTTGCATCCATTGGGTTTACCTCCGTTACCGGTACTGCAACCACTACAACTCATATATTGGCATATATTAAATGGTTAATAATATAATGCCCGAATAAAAGGAAATGATGCTACAGCTACAAAATGCACACGATTATCCTGTTAGAAGGAAGCCCCGTTAGAGGCGCCTGGAAAAATCGAAGAATGCCGCCAGGCAATACAAAACACTAAACCAGAATAACTATATTGAAATAGAATAATACGTTTTCAATACGATTTACCCCACGCACAAAATCTGTAACATTGATATATATAGAATCCCTTTACAGGACATTAGTTTCCAAAAGTACCAAAATGTTATAATAGTAGCGCGATAAAAAATTGAAACTTCGGCTACACTGCCGGTTACCTGAAAAAAATGCCGGCGATAGACATCACCGGCCTGTGCTTACCTCTGAAACCACAAAAAGAAATAGTTGATAGTCAAAAATTATTTGAAAGTAAAAGTTTCAATTAACGCTATAGAATACATTGGTCTGCAAATTCATTTGCAACTCCACACAGATAAGGTATAATTACGACAGTTCAGATGTAAAAAGAATCAGATTTCAAAAGCGGAGACTGGACAATAAAAGTAGAAGATTGGATATTAATATCTTTGTTTGCCAGGGTAATCTCTAATGCGAAAGTAAAAGATTGTATTTATATTTCAAATAAAAATTAAATATGTTTTTACCTGCCCTGAATAGAAAATCGTAAGAATTAAGATGAACTATCTCGCCCATGCCTTTTTGTCCTTTCGCCGGCCGGAAATACTGGTGGGCAATATGATTAGCGATTTCGTGAAAGGGAAGAAGATCAACGATTATCCGGAGACCATCCGGAAAGGTATCCGTTTACATCGTTTAATTGACAGTTTTACAGACGCTCACGAGGCCACAAAAGAGGCAAAACGTTTTTTTCGCCCTCACTACCGCCTGTATGCGGGAGCCTTTGTGGATGTTGTTTATGATCACTTCCTGGCCAACGACAAAAGCGAGTTTAAGCAGGATCAGTTAATGGATTTTTCAACGGAAACCTATACCAGCCTTAACCGTTTTACAGAGCAGATGCCTGAAGTTTTTCGGGAAATGCTTTCGCATATGGAAAGGCAAAACTGGCTGTACAACTACAAATACCGTTGGGGCATCCAAAAAAGCTTTGGCGGATTAGTTCGCAGGGCCAAATACTTGTCGGAAAGCAACACCGCTTATGTCGTTTTCGAACAACATTATAAAGATTTATCTGCCTGTTATGCTGCCTTCTTTCCTGAGGTAAAACAGATGGCCCTGGCGTACTTTCAATCGCTTTTTCAGGCAGATTAAGGAATAGGGATTATTTGCTATTTGCTTTTTCGTAAACAGGCAATCTTGTACATTTGTTGGCTTATGACTTACCCAACCTGGCAGGTTAGCCGTATTTTAATTCTGTTGGCATGTGTTGCTGTATGTGGTTGCCGCACTAATTCCTCTCCGGCTCCGGCGCCAATAGATACCACAAAAGTCCCTGTTGTGCCATTACCGGAAAACGGCAATCCTTATGCTGCGTTGGACAAGTCGCCGTTGGATATTTTGTATTTTCCGCCAGATTATCCAAAGCTCAAAATGATTGGTAAAGCATCGCCATTGCCCATGTTCAGAGTTATTTACAGCCGCCCGCAAAAGCACGGCAGGCCCATTTTCGGATCCGTAGTAAAGTATGGCGAACACTGGCGATTAGGTGCAAACGAAGCAACGGAGATAGAGTTTTTCGAACCCGTTATTATTCAGAAAAAAGAAGTTCCCCGCGGACGTTATATCTTGTATTGCATTCCGCAGCCGGAACAATGGACCCTGGTGTTGAACAGCGAACTGTATAGCTGGGGATTGGTAGTGGATACTACAAAAGATGTGTTTAAATTCACAGTGCCGGTTGTTAAGATGGCTAATGCGATTGAAGCATTTACCATGGAAGTGGAAAAGGACAAAGATAACAACGCACGGGTATGGATTGGATGGGACAAAAGCAAAGTAGTATTGCCAATAAAGACCCTTGATTAATAGAAACAACCGCGCGTACCTATTTGTTTCATGCGCTGCATCAATGCCAGGCTTTCTCACAGAACATTAAAACATTGTTATGACGCGTACAAAAATTGCAGGAATTGGAATGTACCTTCCGGAGCAGATCATTTCAAACCGCGATCTCGTTAAATACATGGAAACAACCGACGAGTGGATACAGGAGCGTACCGGTATCAGGGA
>JADZFY010000205.1 GCA_020854215.1 Chitinophagaceae bacterium
ACAGAATCCGGCACCGGGTGCTTAATACGAAACTCCATGGTGAAGTTATTACCTAAACAAACAGAGTCTTTTATTGGCGGGTACATGTAATCAAAATCAACATGATTGCTTCCCTGAACAGTGTATGGGTACTGAGCAATCCCATCAACAAATATTTCCCTATGTGGGGTACCCGTGTTATTATAGGAACTTCCAAAATCTACTTTCCAGGTTGTCGTATCTATTGCATCAGTATCATATTGAATGTTATACATTTTGTCACTAAATAATTGCTTTACATTGTCTAATGATTCACAATCAAAAGAGATGTTTAGCCCACAACTGTCCATAAACACCAAATACTCCTGCGCAAGTTTATTAAATCCAAACCGGGCATTCATAAAATGGGCAAACAATTGATTGGCTTTTTGTTGCGCTATTGCGCTTTCTTCCGTTGCAGGCAGCAGGTTGGGATATTGCGCTTTATACGCGTAATAACCTTGCGATACGACTTCACAGGTTACACACACATTTTCTATTCCGCATTGCAGTGCAGGGGGAAGGTAAAGAGGTTGTGAAATGAATCTGCAGTCTATCGTTCCACTGCACATGCCCAACAGCGAGTCAAGCGTACTGTTGCTGATTGTTGTTTGAAGGGTGCGTTGCAGGAATGCTGCGAAGTTGGCATCCTTGTTTTCGCTGGTATATGCGGTATGCAGCGCCGTTAGTTTCTCACATTCACAATCATCGGGTTTGCTGATGATGGGTTTATGGGCTACCACCTGCGGCGTGGAATATGACGCAGGAAAATTAAGCAGGCTTGCATTGCAATCCAGCGTGCCAATAGGCGTGGCGGGATTGGCGGTATTGTACAACTGCACATAATGCGCCAGCACTTCATCAAAATTCTTAAAGCTGTTGGTGGCGCCGGGTGCAATAGAACTTGCGCCCATGACATGTTCCTTATCAGTTCCCTTTTTGCAAACCGTTGCCAGGTCGGTCAGCAATGCTTCTTTATATTGCAATAATTTTGTGGTATCACAGGGCGTGAGTTTGTTCCACCACAAAAGTGAATAGTTATCGCAGGTGGATCCATCTGTATAAAAATCCTGCAAAGCCGCGTCAACATCAGCCTGGTTGTTCATATCATTTATTCCGGGACCCTCTTTAATAGCGGTGCGCAGATCCGTAAAATAGGAATGATATTCTTCCGGATCAAGCGTAGGTGCGCCAGATGCATTTGCATTTACCATTACAATAATCATGGAGTCTTTGCGTGCTTTGTACAGGGCTCTGAAAGCCCGCCATGCCATATCAAGGTCGGCGGTGCAGGCAGAACTGACAAATGGATCAGCGATCTGTGCATTCAGGCAAGCCATATCATTCTGCTCACTGCAAAAGGCCGCAACAGAAGCTGCCACCCACATATCCAATACTTTACCATCGCCAGAAGCCACATTGTTCATATAGCTGTGCATTTGATTGCGCAGTGTACTATGCATGCTAAAGAATGGATCTGTATTTGACGGATTGGGTGTGAACTGCCTGGGATGCCGTGCTGTAGCAGCCGTATAGTGGGTTGGGTTCAGGTATCCTTTTTGCAGCGCCTCATCAAAGGTTTCGGTATTAATAAAATCGGCATCCCAATCATAATTTGTCCTGCCAACAGCAGGCTCGTTGTTTAAGGCTGGGGATTTTGCAAGCAAATTATATTTCAGTATTTCCGGATGGAGGTTGTCCACCAAAGCTTCTCCCCACGAAGGTTGAAAGTTGGCAACAAATTCTTCAACGGTGAGTTGCTGAGGCGTTAGTGTAACTAATGCTCCGTTGCGGTTAATCGTTACTTTCGAGGCGCTTCCGTCTTCATTTTGATAATGAATGAGCCCGTTTTGATATTTTAATACCGTGCTGTTATCCGCTATCTTGCCGAAAATGCCAGTCTGATCATATACTCTGGTGATACCCTCCTCCGTAAATTCGTTTGATTTGGCATATTGTCCGTAAGGTGGGGTTACATCCTGACGCATTAACAGGCGCAACTGGTCAAGGTAGTTTTGTGGTTTGGCTACCTCACACCATTCATCGCATTGTGCCAATAGTTTGTTATAGGCATCCACAGCGAAATGCCTGTCTGCTGTTGCGTCTAAACCGTTGTCTGCAATAAACCGGCTAATGAACTCATCCTGTGAGTTTCCCAATTGGGCACGGCAGGTAATACACGGAGCTGCGCAGTTGTTGGTGCGTTCTAAAAAAATATTTTTTTGCTCCTGTACAAAATCCTGAACGGTTTTACAGAGATTGTTTTCCATAAAACTTAGTTCATGTTGTTTTATGGCTTCATCACGTATGGTTAATTTTTTGGTGATGGTATAGCTGCCTTCTTCGAGCACCTTATTAAAATTGCGGCTAAACAAGGCCGGCAGGTTGCTGCAACCGGTGCTGATATTACCTACCACATCTTTATATATATAGGGTTGCC
Source organism: Chitinophagaceae bacterium (assembly GCA_020854215.1). Taxonomy (GTDB): domain Bacteria; phylum Bacteroidota; class Bacteroidia; order Chitinophagales; family Chitinophagaceae; genus Agriterribacter. Next base: position 2,459 of record JADZFY010000205.1, read on the forward strand.
CGCCGAACTGTTTATTGCCACAATCATCGCTGATGGTGATTTCGAGCGTATAGGAGCAACTATAACAAATATCTTCCTGCTTACAGTTTTTTATGTTTACACTTTCAGGTAATAGAGAATAACTGAATTCATGATTTCCGGTTTGGGAAACGAGAAGTCCTTTGCTGCTTTCAATCACCAATCCTTTCACTATGTTGTTAGATGGAGTGGTTAGTGTTTTGGTAAGATAGCTATCCTGTTTTGAGGGCAGGTAGTCGAGTTTTGCGGAAGCCGGAAGGTCGCCTGCCAGCGCGGTGGCAATGGTGCGTCCATACATATCCACGTAGGATACACTGTATTGACCGTTTGCGTCACGTACCATATTCTTAAAATAGTGTGAGGCATCGCCGGCTTCTGTACCGAACAACGCATCCAGTTCCGACTGATCGGCGCCACCATAATAATATTTTGTTTCGTGTCCTGAGTTCAGCCTGTGATCGGGGCCCACACCACTCTGTGCAGCCACCCTGCCGGTATTATCCTGCAGGTATTTGGTTTCGGTGTATGGGAAGCCTTTGGCATCGGGAATGAGTTTGTTATTACCGGCATCTTTTTCAGGATTATTGGGCGAATAATATTCAGCAGCGCCACCTTTGGCCGCATCTAATGCAGGGGCCGCGCCATTGCAGTAATCGTTGTTGGTGGAGGCTTTATCATAGTTGTCTTTATAAGCTGCTTCACTGTTTAAGAAATTGTTGAAATTGGGTGTGTGCTTAATAATGCTATTGATAGTAGGTGAAGGAAGCACTTGTATAACGGGACGACCCTGGTAGTCGTACAGACTTTCGGCAACCACCGTTGTATTAGTGGTATTGTCTTTGGTTACGGTTTGCCTGTTGCGCAATGAGCCGTCAAAATATTGCACCACTGATTTTCGCTTTCCTTCTTCGGCAAAGCCGGTAGATGACTGCCAGTTGAGGTTTGCCTGGTGTCCTGCGGCAAATTCATAACTATTGTAATCGCTCCAATTAGTTTCTGTGCGCCTGCCTGCCGGGGTTAGTTGTATAGCACGTACCCTGAAAAACAGTTTCCCATCCTTTTCATATAACAATGGAATATTGTACACATGAGTGGTACTGTTAAGCGTAACCCTGGAAGCGTTATTTTTAAAAATATTTTTTTTGAAGGTTTCGGTTCCGGGGGCGCCATATGCGTTTGCGTTATAAGCGGAATTATCTATGTATGCCCATTCAAGGTCATATTCATCTGCACCTTCTGACGCAAGCCAGGAAACAGTCAATTCATCGGCGTTGGCCTGGGGTGCTGTAAAGTTAATTTGCTGCACTTTGTTGGCTTCGCAGTCAAACACATAAGTGCGGCTGATGCGCATTTCGTTGGTGAGCTTTAAGGCGGGTATGGGATCCCATCCGCTTGCTGTGGTGGTAATGCTTACAATTTTCACTTTCACGCTCACCGCATCGTTGAAAGTAAAGCTGTTTCTGGCGCTGAATGCATTTGATTTTGCCGTGTCGTAAGTAATTTCAAGCGTTTGATTTTCAGATAGGGAGTCTTCGGTTGTGGGTGTGTTTTTAAAACTATAGTATAAGCGATAAACAATGGTAGCCTTAAAAGGAGACTTTAAATACAAGGTAGAGCCCTCATCAATAGAAAATGTAATAATGTTATTGATGGCGGTATTAAGAAACTTTTTCGGATTTCGTTGCAGGTCTTCAAAAAAACCTGCGTCTTTAACCAAGGCAAAAGAGTCTGGCCTTAGTTGCCCCAGCCTTCCTTCGAGGGGAATGATACGTGCAGGCTCTTCCGTTGCCAATGCGGTATTGAACGGTAATATTGCAGCAAGCAGTATTATTAGATATTTGAACATAGGTATGCTTTTTTTTACATTGTTATTGCCGGTAAAAATTGTTGACTATATTATATCCGGAAAAGCCCTGTGTCAGGTTCCATTTGTTTTGTTGGTTGGTTATGAATTTTTGTTCGTCAAAAACAGATTCGTTAAAAGCAGTTTTGGTTAAACCGGAAAACAGCATGGTAATGATGATGCCATTGGGTTTGGTTTGTCCTTCTTCATAATTCTGTGTTGCTTTTTCGATATAACTTATTTTTTGAGGTTGATAAGTTTTACTGTTATAGGTTATACTGCAACTGCTGTATTTTGATTCGGGAGTAAAATGAAAACTGATGGTTTTGTTGGTTTTATTTTCGGTTACATAAACCGAATCAATATTGGGGCGATAAAGGCAGAATCCCAGTTGTCAATAGCCAGTCTTCCTTTTTCGGTAGAAACGGAGGGGTTAGAGAGAATAATGGTTTTTTCGTTGTGGTAAACGGCAACGTTAATGCTGTCGTTTTGCAAAAACTCAATCTTATCCACTTTACAATAA
>JADZFY010000206.1 GCA_020854215.1 Chitinophagaceae bacterium
GAATAAAATGAGGGAAACCATGTTCCACCGCCGCCATCCGGGCATCATTAAAGCTATCAATATTACAGCAGCCGGTTTCTTTCTTACTGCTGCCCGAACTGGCATAATCCCAGGTTTTCATGGTGATTCCTACCACTTCATACCCTTCATCATGGAGCATAAGCGCCGTTACGGTACTGTCTATACCCCCACTCATTGCCACCAATACTTTTCCTTTACGGCTCATCCTTTAAATAAATTAGCCTGCAAAAATACGGAATATGTGCTAACAGAGCCTCTCACCCATTTTATTCAAACACCTTTAATTGGGTTCATGTATCATTCTGTTCCGTTAAACCCATCGGTTCATAGAATATATCCACGGATTTTGTAACATTCTGGTAATACTGACTATATATCAAATACCTTCCTTTTATTTACTTTTACAACATGAGAAATGACAACCAGGTCAAATCTTTATTTTATGACATTTGTTCCACCGGAAACATGGAGTCGTATGATAACCTGTACACGCTGTTGTGCAGTAAACTCATCCACTTTTCTGCGTCAATTACCGGATCGTTTCACCTGGCGGAAGAAATCGTTTCGGATGTTTTTATCATGATCTGGCAAAAACGGGAGCAGTTGATGAATGTGCGTGAACCTCAGGTATACATCTATGTGTGTACCCGAAATTTGTCGTTGAATCATGTGAGTCAACGAAAAAGCCACATTGATTATGAATCTTTAGACCGGGATGCGCTGGCTATAGCCCCGGGTGTTGAGGATATGTTGATCTCTTCGGAAGTTTCGCAGTTAATAGAGAAGTCCATCCGTGAACTTCCCACCCGTTGCCAGCTTATCTTCCGGCTGGTGAAAATGGACGGGCTGAGTTATAAACAGGTAGCAAAACTTCTGGATATTTCTATAAAAACAGTGGATGCTCAATTGTCCATTGCCATCAAAAAGCTTACTTCTGCTATACAGCTGGATATGTCTTCTGATTTGATTCGCTCTTATCTCCACCGCGACTAAAAAAAAGTTTCTTTTTCTTTAGGGAATTTTTCCCAGTGATCCTGTCTTCTGTTTTTACAGTTTATGCATCACGAAAATATAGAACGGATCTGGCATCTGCTTGCGCGAAAAACTGCAGGTGAAATAACCGGCGAAGAGGCTAAAGAATTGGATATAATACTGCAGCAACATCCTCATGCATCGTTTATACAGGATTTATTGATTCATGACTGGAGCGATAAAAATAAATCGTTTAGTTCCGAAGAAACGGCAACGCTATTGGCTAAGCATAAACGAAGGTTAGCCGCTGCAATGGACCAGAGCATTGACGATGAGAAACCACTATCTCCAAAAAACGTCCCCTTTCCAGCTCGGGTTAAATCTATAAAAACTATTCGCTATTGGATGGCAGCAGCAGGAGTTTTGACAATGCTGATACTTGGATTAAGGTGGTGGCTGAAACCCGCCGAGGAGCAACATAGCATTGCCATGGAACGCCTTGAAACCAAATCTGGATCCCGTTCCGAAATACTATTACCCGATGGAACAAAAGTGTGGCTCAACGCGGGAAGCTCATTGGATTACCCGCGACAATTCACGGGTAACACCCGCAATGTACAACTCATCGGTGAAGCGTATTTTGATGTGGTGAAAGATGCACATAAACCCTTTCTGGTGCATACCCGGGCTTTTACCGTTAAAGTTATAGGTACAATTTTTAATATACGTGCATATGCCGACGAAGACAGCGCTGTAACATCGCTTATACAAGGCGCCGTGGAAGTGCAGTTAGGAAAGAGTGGAAATAACGTAGTAAAGATGAAACCGAATGAAAAACTAACAGTAGCAATGCCTGAGCGTCCGGATACAGACGACAATAGTACGCCTGCAGAAAATCAGGACAACATTGAAAAAATTTATGTTAAGCGGGGAACCCTTACGACGATGAAAGACAGTACCATCGTAGAAACCGCGTGGACTGAGAATAAACTGGCTTTTAAGAATACATCTTTTGAAAAAATCGCTGTGCTATTGGGGAAATGGTTTGGAACGGATATCCGGTTTAAAAACGAGGATAAGAAGCAAATCAATCTCACAGGCACTTTTCAGAGGGAAAGTTTGGATGAAGTTTTACACGCGCTTCAATTGACCGGAACTCAATTCAAATATGAAAAAGACAATGCAGGCGTAATATGGATAGAGTAGCTGCTATTCCATCCGTTGTAAACAATTTTTTATAACCAAAACTGAATAGGCATGAATCAACCCGGGTTTTATTAAAAATTATCCCAATCAAATCCAACAACAATAGCTGAAAAAGCGGGAAATGGAGCAAGCATTTCCCGCGCATTGAAGGCTACAAGGATTTTTGCAGAAACGATCAAACAAAAACTTTCACCAACAATCCAAAGGTATGCAAAAAAACGTACGGACTAACTGCTTTCGCCCTGAGCGAACGCTACGTAAATTTTTCATGATTATGAAATTTACAGCTCTTTTTCTGCTTGTGTTTTGTATGCACGTAAGCGCAGATGTACACTCTCAAAAAATCTCCCTGAATCTGTCCCGGGTAAACCTGGACAAGGCTTTTTCGCTTATTGAAAAGAGTACAAATTTTAGATTTGTATATAATGATGAATATATCCCCTTTAGTCATAGGGTGAGCATTGATGCAAAGGATATTTCCATTGCAGATTTAATGACGAAAATTCTGGCAGATACCCGCCTGGGATTTCGTATGCTTTCCAACAATCTGGTTGTTATCGCCCCCGTGGGAACAGAAAAAAATGATGTAGTTGTAAAGGGTAAGGTGGTTAACAGCCTGGGGGAAGGCCTTCCCGGAGTAAGCGTGCAATTAAAAAATGCCAATATTGGTGCTACTACGGATGTTGATGGCAACTTTGAAATAAAAGTTCCGGAAAATGCGATATTGGTATTTTCATTTATTGGTCATACAACCCAGGAAATCGCCATCCAGGGACGAACTTCATTGACCGTTACCCTGGCGGCAGTAGAGAACTCTTTGGATGAAGTAGTAGTGGTAGGCTATGGAGCCGAAAAGAAGATTAATATTACAGGAGCCGTTGACCAGATATCTGGAAAACGATTAGCAGAACGTCCTATTGCCAATTTATTTCAGGGCTTGCAGGGATTGAGCCCTGGCTTGAACATTACCTACCCGGGCGGCAGGCCTGGCGCTACACCCAATATTAATATCAGAGGTATCACCACCCTAACCGGTGGGGGTGCATCTCCATTGGTTATCATTGACGGAATTGCTTCCACTACCGATGATATTCTACGGCTCAACCCGCAGGATATAGGCTCTTTAAGTGTGCTGCGTGATGCAGCGTCGGCTGCGATCTATGGCGCAAGAGCGGCTTTTGGCGTAATCCTAATCACCACAAAACAGGGAGTTAGCGGAGGAAGACAACGGGTAAGCTACAACAACTACTTTTCATTGTCAAGACGTACGGTTCTTCCCGATCAAATTACCGATCCTTATATTTATTCAAGAGTGCTGGAAACAGCTACCGATAATACGCCCTGGGATTATGTGAACTATTCGGATGAATATTACCAGTGGGCGAAAGAAAGATCCGAGGATCCGTCGGTGGAGGACGTACGCAAAGATCCCAACGACCCTTCGAAATGGATATACATGGGGAATAATAACTGGAATGATTATTTTTTCAACAAGAACAGTTTTTCACAAAATCACAGTGTATCCTTTAGCGGCGGATCCGATATTGGAAAGGGAAAGCCCTTTGGGTATTTGCTTTCGGCAGACTGGACGAAGGAAAACGGTTTAAATAAATTAGCAAAGGACGACTGGAACCGTTATGGGCTAAGAGCCAAAATTAATTTCACGCCACTCGACTGGTTAAAAGTAGAAAACAACCTCAATGTTTATCAAACCAATTCGGACGAACCTACTTACAACATTACCGACCTGTATTATTTGCAACCCACCCAGGTAGCAAAAAATCCGGATGGGTCATGGGCCAATACGGCTGCAGGCAGGTTGGGTGCTAAATTAACAAGCGGAGGACGGAACGTAGACACCCGCTTTGGATTTCAGAATATATCCCGGGCAACGGCCACTTTCATGAACGGTGATCTCACAATAACAGGCAGCGCCAGTTTTAAAAGAGAAATATGGAAATACAATACCGATTTCAAGAAATATGAAATTGGATTTGGCGAAGGAGATATACGTGAAGAAGGCGGAACCGGTTCTGTATCCGTTAGAAATGGAATTGTTAAGCACGACGTGTATGATCTGTTTGCCAATTACAATAAGCAACTGGGTGCCAATCATGCCATCAAGGCCATTGCAGGCTACAACCAGGAGGAATATATTTGGTCATACGAGGGCATGTCGCGTGACAGATTGATTTCTTCATCGCTTCCTTATATTTCATTAACTACCGGAGAGAACCCCAACCTTTCTGCTGATTACACGACCTATGCACTCAGAAGTGTATTCGGCAGGTTAAATTACACCTTTAAAGGCCGCTACATTATTGAAGGTAACGGAAGGTATGATGGATCATCTCGTTTTCCCCAACAACGCAGATGGGGCTTTTTCCCGTCAGTTTCTGCAGCGTGGATCGCGAGCGAAGAACCATTTTTCAAGAGCATATCCCAACAGGTATCCTCTCTTAAATTTCGCGCCTCTTATGGAGATCTTGGTAACCAAAGCGTGAGTGATTTTGGCTATATTCAAACACTGCCTACAGGCAGATCTTCCTATATCATCAACGGCGCATTCCCTTCCATCATAACAGGAGCTCCAAGTTTAAATGTTGACCCGGATACCTATACCTGGGAAAAAGTTACCACCTTTAATGTGGGTGCCGATGTTGGTGTGCTTCAAAACCGGGTGCAGGGCAGTTTCGATTACTTCGTTCGAAAAACGATTGGAATGCTGGGTCCTGTTGCTGAACTTCCGGGCGTACTGGGAACAAGTCCGCCTACTCAAAACGTTGCCGATTTGTCCACCAGAGGCTGGGAGTTATCTTTGGCCTATCGTGACCAGTTCAACCTTGCATCAAGTCCGCTTTCTTTTGGAATAAAATTCATCCTCTCTGATTCGCGTTCCAAAATCACCAAATACAAAAATGACCAGTTGCTGTTAAGCAGTTACAGAGTAGGTCAGGAAATAGGAGAAATCTGGGGACTGGAAAGCAACGGATTTTTCAAAAGTCAGGAAGAGATTGACGCACTGGATGAGTCAGCAGTGGTTCCGTGGGGTGCATTGGATATCGTGGAAGGATGGCCAAAATACGTTGATCTTGACAAAGACGGTAAGATTGAAATGGGGAACACACAAACCGATCCAAAGGATTTGAAAATAATTGGTAACAATAGCACGAGATACCGTTATGGGATCAATCTTGATTTTGACTGGAAAAATTTTGATTTGATGATTTTTCTGCAGGGAGTGGGAAAGAAAGATTTTTATCCCAAACACTACTTGTTCTGGGGCCCTTACCAACAACCCTATGCCGGTATTTATGAATGGAACCTGGACTACTATCGTGGCACATCCGAATCCGGAACTGATCGTGAAAGGCATTCTGCCTCTTATATTGCAGCCGGTTTGGCAGATGCCAACACAAACTCCTATTTTCCGGTGTTACAAGCATGGCTGGCAGATGCCAATTATGGCACAGGGCTCGATTTGCCGCAGACCAGGTATTTACTCAATGCCGCTTATTTGAGAATTAAAAATGTAACCCTTGGCTATACCTTACCTAATTCACTTACCAGGAGAGTGAGAGTAAGCCGGTTGAGAATATTCTTTACCGGAGAAAATCTCTACGAGTTTTCATCCATCAAAAAATACTTCGATCCGGAGGCAGTAGCCGACGGGTACGGCTGGGCATATCCTTATCAGAGGAAATATGCAGTAGGTATTAACCTTGATTTTTGATAGGTATACACGCCACCTATTCACTTATTGCTAAAAAACAGACAAATGAAAAAAGTAAAATATCTATATACACTACTTGCCGGGTTACTCGTATTATCCGCCATATCCTGCAAGAAAAATTTTATGGACAGGTATCCGCAAACCAGTGTACCGCCGGATTTATTTTTTAACTCCGAAGAAGACCTGGCATCTTATATCAATGGTTTGTTAACTATGCCGGGAAGAGGCGACTATGTTAGTGACCAGAATACTGACGACAAAGCAACAACCGCGGCTGTGGAAATCAAATCCATTATGACCGGCACACCCAGTTCTCAAAATATCACTGGCGGATGGAGTTGGGGACGATTGAGAAATATTAACTATTTCCTGGAAAATTATGACAAGGCTAAAGTTTCGCAGGCAGTAAAAAATCACTATGCAGGATTGGCAAGGTTTTACCGTGCCCAATTTTATACGGATATGGTTAAGCGTTACTCTGACGTTCCCTGGTTTTCAAAGACACTAACGCCAACGGATAGTTCCAATCTGTACAAGCCGCGTGACCCCCGTTCGTTGGTGATGGACAGTGTAATGGCAGACCTTTCATTTGCCGCCGCTAACGTCAGGCAATCCGTTCCCGAAGGTACTCCCGGACAGGGAGTAGTGAAGTTGGTATATGCCCGGACAGCCCTGTATGAAGGAACGTTCCGAAAATACCATCCCGAGTTGAATTTACAGTCGTCTGCGGATGCATTTTTGCAAACCGCACAACTAGTAGCGGGAGAAATAATCAGTTCAGGAAATTATGCGATATATAATACCGGCAATCCGGATACTGATTACTTAACCCTATTTAGCAGCGCAAGTTTGTCCGGAAACAAGGAAGTACTTTTAGCGAATGTGTACGACATGGACCTGGACCGGTCTACAAACAACAACTCCAATATTATTGACTATGAACAATCACCTTCCAGGGAATTATTACAAACCTACCTAATGAGGGATGGATCAAGATTCACAGATCAGCCGGGGTATGCAACTTTTGGATTTGTAAAAGAATTCGAAAACAGGGATCCCAGGCTTTCACAGAGCTTTTTTTACCCGGGATTTACGTTGGCAACCAATTCTCCAAATCCGCAGCCTTATATCCAGCGTTTAAACAAAAACTTCAGCGGATACCACCAGCTAAAAGGATATATAAACAGCACCGACCAGAAGACGCTCAACGGGGCAGATTTCCCTGCTTATCGGTATGCGGAAGTACTATTAATTTATGCAGAGGCGATGGCTGAATTAGGTACACTCACCCAGGGCGACCTTGACAAATCGGTTAATCTGCTTAGAAACAGGGCCGGACTACCTGCACTCAGCATGGCTGCTGCCAATGCTACTCCTGACGCTGTTCTCGCCTCCCAATATCCCGCAGTGAGCGGAAGCAACCAGGGCCTTATCCTTGAGATCAGACGTGAAAAGAGAGTTGAATTTGCAATGGAAGGATATCGTTTTGATGATTTGATGCGTTGGGGCGCCGGAAAAAAATTAGAAAAAATTCCTGAAGGCATGTATTTTCCCGGACTGGGCAAATACGACCTCAC
>JADZFY010000207.1 GCA_020854215.1 Chitinophagaceae bacterium
AAGGATATTCCATTCCAGAACACCCGAAACTTCAGTTACCGGTGTGGAGAACCTGAAATTTCTCTGTTTTCGGTATTCCGGACTTTCATACAAACCATCATCCGCCGTCAATTTTCCGAAGGTAAAGTTCAGTCGTACCGAAAGTGAACGGTTTAAAATGCGTGATGCGAAAAAACCAAAGTTTGGACGCATGGTTTCATACGCTCCTAAATCCGAAGGGGTGAGATCGCCCTGATAAACAAAACTTCCCGCTGTTATTCCGGCTTCATACCGATGGGTATATAACTGTGCAGATGCTAAATGACTGCATAATAGGAAGGAAACGAACCCAACAGCTTTTTTCGTCAATGAACGCATCAGTAAGATTGCTTTGTGTTAAAATAAAGAATAGTCCGGTGTAGAGTTTTAATTATAAAACAGTCTTAGATGTTAACAATGTCTGATAAAAGCGTGGTGTGATGCAAAAGGATATTTTGCAGAAAGAGATTAAGCTTTCTTACTGAGGTTTTATAAATAGAAAACAATGCCAGAATGGGGCAAGTGCTGTTAAATATTTCAATATTTTGAAGTTTTAGTGGTGTGGATTTCGGCGGGCCGCTCACATTTGTTAGCGCTTACGGGGGATAAATAAAGGGGCGTTTTAAAAAATTCAGTTTATATTGCGCCGGTTTTAAGAAAAGATTCACACTTATGACTCCATTCACAAAATTTAAAGTGCCTTATGCTGATATAGATGAAAGGTACACTAAACGCGTAGCGTATTTTTCAATGGAATTCGCTATTCATCAGCCATTAAAGATTTATAGCGGAGGACTTGGGTTTTTAGCCGGTTCTCATATGCGCAGTGCTTATGAACTCAAACAGAACCTGGTAGGGATAGGTATTTTGTGGAAGTATGGATACTATGATCAGGCACGCAACCAGGATCAAACCCTGCAAGTGCAGTGGAATGAAAAGATTTATAATTTCCTCGAAGATCATAATATTAAATTCCAAATTAATATTCATGATCACCCGGTTTGGGTAAAAGCATATTACCTCAATCCGGAAACGTTTAAGAGTGCACCGTTGTTCCTGTTGAGTACGGATTTGCCGGAAAATGACTATATCTCACAGACCATAACCCATCGCCTTTACGATGCAAACGTAGCCACCAAAGTGGCCCAGTTCATACTGCTGGGCGTAGCCGGTGCCAAGCTGATGGATGAAATAGGATTTAATCCGGAAGTGTATCATCTTAATGAAGCACACGGCTTGTCCGCGGCTTTCTATCTCTATAAAAAATACGGAAAGATAGAAGAGGTGAAGAAAAGGCTGGTGTTTACTACACATACACCTGAAGAAGCCGGCAATGAAAAACACGAAATTCACCTTTGCGAAAAAATGAGCTACTTCTGTGGTGTACCGCTTGCAGAAGTGCGCAAGCTCACCGGTATCAACGACGATCAGTTTAATCATTCATTGGCGGCCCTTCGGTTTGCCCGATTGTCGAACGGAGTGAGCGAACTGCACGGGCACGTAAGCCGTGCAATGTGGAGTAAATATCCCGATATCTGCCCGATTATTTCTATCACCAATTCACAGAACTGGCGATATTGGGCTGATAAGCAACTCTATTATACCGCAGAGGAAGCGAATGAGGCCAATTTTATTGATCGAAAATGGTTTTTGAAGAAACGGGCATTTGATATTGTAGCGGATCAAACCGGAAAACTCTTTGATCCTAATGTGTTCACCATTGTTTGGGCACGACGCTTTGCGGGCTATAAACGTGCCGAACTCATTACACGGGACAAACACCGCTTTGACGCACTGATGAGCAACACCAAATATCCGGTACAGATTATCTGGGCAGGTAAGCCCTACCCGGTAGATTACCCGGCTATCAGCGATTTTAATTATCTCGTTAATCTGAGTAAATCCTATAAAAATGTGGCGGTGTGTATTGGGTACGAATTATCCCTGAGCAAACGCCTGAAGCAGGCTGCCGATTTGTGGCTGAACAATCCGCGCGTACCCCGTGAAGCATCAGGCACCAGCGGGATGACCGCGGCAATGAACGGCGCCGTGAACTTTTCTACCGACGATGGTTGGATACCCGAGTTTGTTCAGCACGGACACAATGGTTTTGTGATACCGAAAGCGAATTATGAAAAAATGTCGGTACAGGAGCAGGATGCTTATGATTTAGATAAGATGTATGAGATATTGGAGAAAGAAATTCTTCCACTCTATTATGACAATCCCGATTTGTGGCGCCAGGTGATGAAGAATGGCATGGATGATACCCGTTTTCGTTTTGATTCCGGCAGAATGGCCGATGAATATTACCAACTGCTGTACAATGCAAAATAAAACAGATAGCCGTGTGCTCCACAAGTGAACACGGCTATTTTAATTGCACCATGGTAACATACAAAAAAAGCCCGGAGGTAAGATGGGCAGACCTGGATCCCAATTTTCATATGCTTCATTCGCGGTATTACGATCTCGGGGCTTACGTGCGGATGTGTTTTTTAACCGAGCATGGTTTAGTACCCGCCGTAATGCAGGAGCATCAACTCGGCCCCATTCTGTTTAGGGAAGAGTGCATCTTTAAAAGAGAAATAAAATTTGGCGATCTGGTGGATATTGACCTAACGATGCTCAAAGCACGTAAAGACGGCTCCAGGTGGAGTATGCAGCATCATATTTATATCAACACCAACACGCTTTCGGCAGTGATAACGGTAGATGGCGCGTGGATGAATACCCAACGGAGGCGATTGGCTACTCCACCGCCGATGTTTGCAGCAGTTTTTGACCAAATACCCCGCGCTGAAAATTTTGAATGGCAATAATAAAGGGAAGCAAATACTATTGCCTCCCTCTGAATGCGGTATTCGATAAGGACTAAACGATTTCCACCAGTTCTACATCAAAAATAATTTCTTTACCGGCCAAAAAATGATTGGCATCTAACACAACCACTTTTTCTTTTAACTCCGTAACCACAACCGGAACCGGATGCCCATCCTGGTTTTGAAGTGTGAGCTGCATGCCCGGCTCAAGTTTCATGTCAGCAGGAATTTGCTCGAGCGGAAACTCAATAATGGCTTCTTCATTTCTTGATCCATACCCGTCTTCCGGAGCAACGGCAATTTTTTTCTTTTCGCCAACTGCCATTCCTTCTACTCCGGCGTCAAAACCTTTGATCATTTGTCCGGCACCCACCGTAAATTCAAGTGGTTCCCTTCCTACTGAAGAATCAAATTGCTCGCCACTTGTTAATCTTCCGGTATAATGCACACGTACCTGATCTCCTTTTTTTGCCTGTTGCATACAATAAAATATTTAGTATTTAAAAGGCCGAAAGGTAAAGGATTCCCCTGCTATCTGCAAAACTTTGTGGATATTTGAGCGCATTCGCAACGATCCGAAATGAATTATTTTTTTTAATTTATTAAGAAGATAACATGCCGATAACTCATTTTATTAACGTACTGGCAATGCTTTTAACCTTTGGAACCAAGGAGTATCGGGAATTTCCTGACAGGGGATTGCCGATTCGGCAGGAGCATATTAAGCAGGGCGAAAGCATCGTTGCGGGAGCACAGCGGCTGGATAATTATATCCACCTGTTAAAAGGGAAACGGGTTGCTGTATTTGCCAATCAAACATCGGTAGTACTCAACACTCACCTTATTGATACGCTGATGCAACGCGGCGTAACCATACAGAAAATTTTTTCTCCCGAACATGGTTTTCGCGGTACGGCAGATGCCGGCGAAAAAGTAGGAAATTATTCGGATGCACGAACCGGCATACCGGTGATTTCTTTATATGGCAAAAAAAGAAAGCCCGATGCCACGGACGTGAAAGATGTGGATGTGTTGGTTTTTGATATCCAGGATGTGGGCGTACGCTTCTTTACCTATATATCCTCATTGCAGGAGTTCATGGAAGCGGCCATTGAACTCAGCAAACCGCTGATAATACTCGACCGGCCTAATCCCAATGGATTTTACGTGGACGGCCCGGTGCTCGACAAAAAGTTTGCCTCCTTTGTGGGTATGCAACCCGTGCCGGTGGTTTACGGAATGACAATTGCCGAATACGCATACATGCTGCTGAAAGAAAACATGCTGTCCGTAAAACCTTCCATTCAACCCCGGGTGTATATAAACCCAAAACCCGGGATCGTCTTCAACCCGGCAAAGTTCAGCCTGACCATTATTACCTGCGGAAATTATAACCATAAAAGTAAATACGAGTTGCCGATACGCCCTTCCCCCAACTTACCCAATATACAGGCTGTGTATTTGTATCCTTCCACCTGCTTTTTTGAGGGAACGGTTTTGAGTGAAGGAAGGGGAACGGATAAGCCCTTCCAGGTGTTTGGACATCCTTCCCTGCCGCGCAATTTATTTTCTTTTACACCCAATCCCACCGAAGGTGCAAAACAATCCAAGTGTTATGGACAGCTATGCTATGGCTGGGACCTGAGCGGTACCACAAAAGAGGTGCTGAAGGAAGTGGATAATAAAGTACAACTAAAATGGCTGATAGAAGCATACCGCCTGTTTCCGAAAAAAGACAGCTTTTTTCTCCTTCCAAAATCGGGTAAAATGGAAGCATCCTTCTTTAATAAGTTAGCCGGAAACAATGATCTGTGGCAGCAAATAAAAAATGGTGTATCGGAGCAGGAAATTCGCAAAAGCTGGGAACCGAAGTTGAGTGCCTTTAAGAAAATGAGAAAGAAATACCTATTGTATGAGGATTTTTAGTATAAAGTTTCCATTCTTAGAAAACTACCTGGAGTAAAAACGCTAATCGCACTATTCTTATAGTCCTTGATATTTCTTGTAATTATGACGTCTATATTTCCATTTTCGGAGCAGGCGAAGCTTTGTAATGCGTCTTCAAAATCGGTGAAATTTGAATGCAATGCTTTAAGTGCTACCTGTTTGTCCATTGGAAGGACGTCAATAATGAGCAATAATTTTTTTAATGTATCTATCACTTTATTATGGCTTGCTGTTCGTCTTAACAGGTAGTAAAGATTGCTGCATATAACGGGAGTTACAAAACCTTTTATTCTTTTTGACTCGCATAGTGCAAGTAATTGTTCTGCATGGTCTGAGAAGGGTTCTCGGTCGAAAAAAAAATCAAGAATGATATCTGTATCAATCAAAATATGCTTCACGTTATAGATATTTTTTAGTTAAAGCTTTTAGCATTTCCTTTTTGTAATCAAAATCAGGAGCGGCGCTAAAGGACCCTTTTAGTCCTTTCAATACTGAGGACACCGGCTGTTCGGCAACCGGTGGTTTTTGATCATCGGTAACCACTCTTAAGAAGTTTTCTATAATGTCAGAAAGACTTCTGCCTTTCGATTTAGCATACGATTTCGCCTTTTTTATAACATGGTCTTCTATAGTTAATGTTAATTTCGTATTCATATTTTTGGGGTTATGATTTCAATGGACACAAAGTTAAACATTTAATCGTTATACGTGTAATAATTTGTTCAAATACACGTGTTAATTTGTAGCCGACCTATAATATTTCTTCAAGAACGGTTTATTAAATTCGCATCCATGTCTGCACAACAAACTGCTCTTCCCGGTAAAAATGACCTACGTATTGTATTTATGGGTACCCCCGAATTTGCGGTTGCCTCCCTAAATGCATTAGTGGAAGCCGGTTACCATATTGTGGCGGTAGTTACTGCGCCGGACAAACCTGCCGGACGGGGCATGAAAATCACTGAAAGCGCCGTAAAAAAATATGCATTTGAACATGGGCTTAAAATCCTTCAACCTACCAAATTGAAGGATGCTGCCTTTGTGGATGAACTCAGGTTGTTGCAGGCCGATATGCATATTGTAGTGGCGTTTCGTATGTTGCCCGAAGTGGTATGGAGCATGCCACCAATGGGAACGGTTAATGTGCACGGCTCGCTGCTTCCCCAATATCGGGGTGCGGCACCCATAAACTGGGCGGTGATCAATGGAGAAAAAGAAACCGGAGTAACTACTTTTAAGCTTCAGCACGAAATAGATACCGGAAATATTTTACTTCAGCGAAGCTTTCCTATTGGGGCAGATGAAACAGCAGCAGAGGTACATGACCGGATGAAGAAAATAGGGGCAGAACTTTTAGTGGAAACCGTTGAAGGTTTGGTTAACCGAACCATTACGGAAAAATCACAACATTCTGTTGCACATACCACCCCGGTACTCAAACATGCACCAAAGATTTTTACGGAAACCTGTCGCATAAATTGGGATAGTCCGGTTGAGGAAATCTATAATCTAATTCGCGGACTGTCTCCTTTTCCGGGTGCCTTTACCTTGTTGGGTGAAAAATCGCTCAAAATTTTTACAGCGAAAATGAAGATGGCGCATCCTTCTGTTTCACCCGGAACTTATGAGACGGATGGACGGCAATGTTTACAGTTTGCCGGAAAAGATGGCTACATCGAAGTGCTGGACCTTCAGTTAGAGGGGAAAAAGCGGATGGCAGTGGCAGATTTTTTACGGGGGTATAAATGTTGAGTCAGGAATAAAAAGTGTAGCGGCCGTTGGTCGAAACGTGACGCAGGAACGCCAGACCGGGAGCCTCTTAAACCTCCACCCTGATATCTTTGACAAGAAATAAATTCTTGTCTAATATTCCCGTAGCGGTAATATGTTTGCCGGTGAGCATTTCAAGCGAAGCATCACGAAATGGATTACCACCCCATTTCCTTAAGATATACTCCGTATCCTTTGTCTGTAACAATATAGCCTCGCGTTCCGATTTGGATCCTTTCGCCACTCTTTTTTTTACAACTTTCCCCGAAAGCTGTATCTCTTTTATTTTGCCACTATGTTTTTTATCGTCGCTCATAAATTCTCCATCCCAGTATTTGCTCATCCGATTCTTTAACCACAAGCACTTTAATATTATTGAAACTGGCGGCTCCCCGGGTAGAGCCGGATTTAACGAAAGTACGGAACCTCGCAGTGCGGGGTCCCAATTTTTTTTCCGTTATATTTTGTGAACGGGTTTTAACGCTCGCCTTGTAAACTCCTTTTAAATCGTCGGCGCTGAAGCCTGTTTCCTGCAGCAGTTTGTTGATGTTTTTTTGATGTACGGATCGCGTGATAACCCGTTGTTTTTGACTGGGTGCCAGGTTCTCCTGCAGCTCTTTACCTTTATTAAATAGTTTCATGCGTGTATTCTGTACTGTGTTTTGCGATACCGTTTTCTTCACAGTTTCATCAATCACCGGTAAAACAGAAGGGTCGCCTAATAAATAAAACTGGGCAAGGGTCTTGAGCTCATAAGGATCCAAATGTGGACCCGACTCGGTTAAAAATTGTTGCCTTGCCTGAAGTAATGCTCTTCCTGTTGATGCGCCATTCAAAATATTTTTGAGAAAGTATTGCGTGATCAGGTCGGCAAGCCCCTGCGAGTCTGCCGGGCCATACGCAATATTGCTGCTACCCATAAAAGCCACGGCATTATTAATCAAATAGGTATTGGCAATGCTTAGGGCATTAGGTTGAGGGAGAAGGGTAGGATTAACCAACTCTGCTCCATAGCAACACTCTGCTGCAACAATGGTTCCTTCGCTAATCTTCCCGGACAACTGGGTTGAACTAATAGCAACCGGGTAACTGTTTCCTTTTTGTCCGTAAAACGCCATATCGTTTTGCGCTCCATGGCAATTGAAGAAATGGGTAAGTTTTTTTAATTGTGCCGGAGTATAGTTTGGAGATGCGCCGGGACTGAGCAACAAATCGTCGTAGTTGCCCACAATATGTTGTATACTCAGTTGGGTTGATTTTCGCCATACATACGCGCTAACGCCAAAGTACTGCAGGTATAATTCTTCCTTGCGCGGTTTGGCATGAATGATATTGTGGATGGCTGTAGAGAAATGTTGAAGATCGTTTACCCCCGGAACATCCGGTATGCGGCCAACAACCCGTGTTGGCCCGGTAAAGGATTGAATATTCCTGCTATATGGCGCATCACAGGCATAGGGTAAATCAGACGGCACGCTCAGATCGCCGTCCTCATCGGCAGGATTGTTGATATCCTGAAATGGAAACACATCCTGAGCACCAACCAATACCATATAGTCTGGCACATGCTTTTTATACAGGTCATCCACTGCTTGCTTGCATTCCCTGGGGTTAACATTTTTGATCGCTTTAATCCCCGCCCTTTTGGCAGAAAGCTTGTCATCAATATACACTACTGTGGTAGCAATACCTCTTTTCTTATCAGACCTTTTCAACGATTGTAACATCCGTTTAATCTTCGGCATGTTCTTTCCGTACTTTAAGGCAAGTGTGCTTTCGGCGGAGATGATGATCTTTTTTGCGTACATACAAAAAGGTTTTTTACGTGTGCAATAGTGAAGACATTTGATTACTGAAAATATTTCAGATCAGATTTATGCGAATGGAAAAACCGAAGGGAGCGGAGTACATACCGACAGCAGAAGGTACGGAATGGCGGTAGGTTGTTACTGTAAAGCTATTGTGGAATTTCGACAATGGGTAATAATTTCTGCAAAACTGTACTTTTACCCTCACAACATAAACCCCTCACACTATGAACATGAAACGCAACAGAACGCTTTTGGTGTTGGCCGCCACGGTGCTTGTTACGATAGCTCAGGCACACCCGGAAAAAGTAAAACACGTGGTATTAATTGGATGCGATGGTTTTGGCGCTTACGCATTACCCCAGGCCGATATGCCAAATTTGAAAAGGATGATGAATGAAGGTGCCTGGTCGTTGAAAGCAAGGTCGGTACTGCCTTCGTCCAGTGCGGTGAACTGGGCTTCTATGATTATGGGTGCGGGCCCCACAATGCACGGTTACACCGAATGGAACAGTGCAGTGCCGGAAATACCTTCCGCAGACATTGGCCAATATGGATTGTTTCCCACCATCTTCAGTTTGTTAAAGGAGCAGCAGCCGAATGCAGTTTCGGCGCTGATTTATAGTTGGAAAGGTATCAATCCTCTGGTGGAAAAAGAAGCAACCACTATTCGGGTGTCATCAAGGGACAATGATGATTTGGGTACAGAAAAAGCCTGCGATATTATTAAAAAGCAAAAGCCGGTTTTAACATTCATCCATTTAGATCAGCCGGATGGAGTTGGACACAACATCGGGCATCGCACGCCTGCTTACTACGAAGAGTTGAAAAGAGTAGATGCCCGTATAGGTAAGATCGTGCAGGCAGTTCAGAATGCAGGCATTGCAGAGGAAGCGGTTATCCTGGTAACCGCGGATCATGGAGGTAAAGACAAAGGGCATGGCGGAAAGTCACTAGATGAAGTGCAGATTCCGTGGATCGCTTATGGTAAAGGCGTGCAGAAAGGACATGAGATCAAAAACACTATTATTACTTACGACACTGCGGCTACTATTGCAAAGCTACTTGGACTAACCATGCCACAA
>JADZFY010000208.1 GCA_020854215.1 Chitinophagaceae bacterium
GGAAAAATAATTCATCAACCAGATATCAATAACGACCTATTGAAAATTGTGGTGGTTAATCGTTACCGGGATGAAGCGGTTGCCATTGCATTCATCAAAAATTTTGGACTAAAAAAAGGCGCCATCGCTTCTTCCGTAGCACACGACAGCCATAATATTGTTGCCGTTGGGGTGGATGACGAATCTATTTGTAACGCCGTTAATTTGATAATTGAACATAAAGGGGGAATAAGCTTGTATTGCCATTCGCCGGAAACGAATGCGCAACATCTGTTGCCGCTTCCTGTGGGCGGGCTCATGAGTAATGATGATGGCTACGCCGTAGCTCAACAGTACAGTGCTATGGATAATGCAGCAAAAGCATTGGGCTCAACTTTATCTGCTCCCTACATGACCTTGTCGTTTATGGCATTGCTGGTAATCCCTCATCTTAAAATCAGCGATAAAGGACTGTTCGACGGCGACCGTTTTCAGTTATGGTAATCATCGGAGGATACGACTAATGTTGTTCTGCAAAGTATTGATGGAAATAGGGTATGGTTTCAATTCCTTTGTAGAAGTTGGCAATATCATATTTTTCATTGGGAGAGTGAAGGTTATCACTGTCGAGTCCAAATCCCATGAATACAATTTTAATACCCAACTCCTTTTCAAACAGTGAACAAATGGGAATGCTTCCTCCACCACGAACCGGAACAGGCGCTTTGCCAAACGTAGTTTCAATGGCTTTTGCCGCTGCCCTGTATGCGGGCGAATCTATCGGCGTCATATAAGGTTCACCACCATGATGCTCTTCAGCCTTTACGGTTACGCCGTCGGGTGCAATCTGTTTAAAATATTGCAGCAACATGTCCGTTATTTTTGCTGATGACTGGTTGGGTACCAGGCGTGCCGATATTTTTGCAGTGGCTTTGGACGGCAACACCGTTTTTGCTCCTTCTCCAGTGTAACCACCCCAAATACCGTTAAGCTCCAGCGTTGGGCGGATGCCGGTTCTTTCGTTAGTGGTATAGCCTTTCTCTCCCCAAAGGCTGCTCACGCCGAGGTCCTTCCTATATTCTGCTTCATCAAATGGTGCAGCAGCCATCAGTTTTCGCTCTTCTTCGCTGGCAGTAACCACATCGTCATAAAAACCCGGGATCGTAATATGATTATTTTCGTCATGACAAGAGGCAATCATCTTTGCAAGCATCGTAATTGGATTTGCCACAGCACCTCCGTAAACGCCGCTGTGCAGGTCGCGGTTGGCTCCCGTTACTTCTACCTCTATATACGAAAGTCCGCGTACTCCAATATCAATTGAAGGATTGTCCATGCTTATCATTGCTGTATCGCTGATAAGGATCACATCAGCACGTAACAAATCTTTATTTAATGCAACAAATTTTGCCAGGTTAGGCGACCCAATTTCTTCTTCTCCCTCAATAATGAACTTGATGTTAGTGGTTAAACTGTTGGTTTTAACCATAGTTTCCAACGCTTTCACGTGCATATAAAATTGTCCCTTATCATCACAGGCGCCCCGGGCAAAAATTTTTCCGTCTTTAATTACAGGATCAAAGGGGCCACTGTTCCATAATTCCAACGGATCCGGCGGCTGCACATCATAGTGCCCATAAACCAGCACTGTAGGCTTTGAAGGATCAATCATCTTCTCGCCATATACCACAGGATGTCCGTCGGTAACATATACCTCAGCTTTATCTGCGCCCGCCTCCAATAAACTTTTTTTCACGGCTTCGGCACAATTAATCATATCATTTTTATGTGCGCTGTTTGCGCTAACAGAGGGTATGCGTAACAGCGCTAATAGTTCATTTAAAAAGCGATCTTTATTCGCTGACTGGTATTCCTTCCATGCCTGCATAGTGTGAGATTTTCAGGTTAAGAAATAAGGATTACGAAATTAAGGGATTTTACAAACGGGTAAGGAAAAATCAACAGCTCAACATTTTCTGTTAATTTAGTTGCGATATGTAATCCAATTGCAAGCACTGCAAAAACCAGGAGTATTGCATTTTTATTCCTTAGATAGTTAACTCCGATACGATGGAAAAATTCAAATACAAAAGGATTATTAGCTGGTTGTTTTTTCCGCTTTTGTTTTCCTGTACCTCCGGCAAACAAATCTCCCAGACCCAGTTTGACCGGTTTCAGGATAATTGTGTTCGCACTACTCCCCAGTATCAAAATTGGACCACACCGGATTTACAACCAGCACTAACAGAAAAAGAGTTAGCACGCTTTACACGAAAAAGCTGGCAAATGGCCGGATTGTTACACGTTAAACGGGAGATGAACGAATTAATGACACTGGAGGAAAAACGCCGGCAGCAGGCCAATATCGAAGATCAGATACGATGGCTGGAGTTGAAGCAGCAAATTACAGACAAGATTAATTTAGCATCACTTGAAATATCTGCTATCGCTGCTGAACTGGATTGTGAGGAAGAAAGAGCGGACCAGCTTAAGGGATTACTACAGGAAAAAATGGATAAGGCGGAAAGACGGATAACGGTTGCAGCAATACTTACAGGAGCCACCACCGGCTTACTCGTTGGTGCGCTGAACCTTTCCAAAGGAAGTGGCAA
>JADZFY010000209.1 GCA_020854215.1 Chitinophagaceae bacterium
AACAAACAAGTATAAGGCAAACAGGTAACAGCTCAAGTATCAAATAAGCGCTGATAGGCGAAGCCTTGCCCAGCGTTTTCAAGCCTATCAAAGCTGGGTAAATTAATTTACTCGCAGAATCGCTGCTCCTTCCCCTACCTCCTTTGTAAATACCCTAACTTTACTATCCCAAGGAGTTTTCATGAAACTATTTTCGGCAGCCCAAATCAAGGCATGGGATCAATATACTATTCTGAATGAACCGGTAACATCTACCGAATTGATGGAAAGAGCAGCGAAGGGCTGTGCAGAATGGATTTCCACAAAAGTACCCTCATCAAATAGAATTATGGTTTTCTGCGGCCCCGGAAATAACGGAGGTGACGGATTAGCTATCAGCAGGCTGCTCATTGTAGCAGGCTACGCAGTTCGAATATATATACTGGGAAACACAGTGAAGAATTCAGCAGATTTCTTGCTTAATCTCGAAAAACTTCAGGCGGTAACCAACCAAATTGAATTGTTGGAACAGGAAGCTGCTTTTCCGGAAATAACTAAAACCGATTTTGTGATTGATGCCTTATTTGGTTACGGCATCAATCGAAAATTAGAGGGGCTTCCTGCATCTCTTGTTACCCATATCAATCAATCACAGGCAGCGGTTATCTCCATTGATATACCCAGCGGACTGTTTCCGGATAAGAGTTCACAAGGTAATACCGTCATTCGTGCTGCAGTTACATTAACCTTCCAGGTAATGAAACTTGCTTTTATGCTTCCTGAAAATGCTGTGTTTACCGGAAGTATCCATATCATAGCTATCGGATTACATCCGCGATTTTATGAGACTACCTCCGTTAATTTTGAGATGCTGCACGAAATTGCGATTCGTTCTTTTCTTCCATCACGCAAAAAATTCTCACATAAGGGAACATATGGCAACGCTTTGCTTATTGCCGGCAGCCACGGCATGATGGGAGCAGCAGTACTTGGCGCTCGCGCCTGTTTACGTAGCGGAGCGGGTAAACTTACCTGTTACATTCCCGCCTGTGGGTACGCCATTTTACAAACTACCGTTCCGGAAGCCATGTGCATTACGGATTCGAATGAAAAACATATTTCTTCCCTGCAAGTGGCTGATGCGTACACTGCTTATGCCATAGGACCCGGAATTGGAAAATGGGAAGATGGGAAGCACGTGATGAAAAGTTTGTTTCAAAAACAACCACAACGCCTGATTATTGACGCCGATGGTTTAAACGTTTTGTCTGCCGCCCCGGAACTTCTATCACAAATGCCAAAGCATACTATCCTCACACCTCATCCAAAAGAATTTGAAAAATTGTTTGGCCCCTCGGAAAATGACTTCGACCGCTTACAATTAGCCCTTGAAAAATCCAGGCTTTATCAATGCTTCATCGTTTTAAAAGGTAAATATTCATTTATTGCTACACCAAATGGTAAAGGCTATTTTAATCCCACCGGAAACCCCGGAATGGCAACTGCGGGAAGCGGAGATGTGCTTACCGGCATTTTATTAGGTTTATTCGCGCAGAGCGATAACGCCGAGCAGGTTACGTTAGCCGGTGTTTACCTCCACGGTTTGGCAGGTGATATTGCTGCCAAAAAGTATACGGAAACGGCGCTTATTGCGGGTGATATCGTTGTACATCTTACTGAAGCCTTTGAACAGTTGGAAACACGTGATTATTTTTATTAATTGGTGTTTTTCAGCCCGAAAGCCCTATTTTTGCCGTCCAAAAAAACACAATATACAATAACCTAATATTTATGGATAAGTTGTTCTATCTCGTACCCGCTTTGGGTCTGCTTGGGTTAATTTACACTTTTGCCAAGTTTAAGTGGGTAGTGAAACAGGATGCAGGTTCCGATCGCATGAAGGAAATCAGCAGCTATATCGCAGAAGGAGCCATGGCATTCCTTAAAGCAGAGTGGAAGATATTAGGCTATTTTGTTGCTATTGTGGCCATTTTGTTGGGCATCATGGCACAGGCCAACCCACATTCTCACTGGTCTATTGCTATTGCTTTCATTGCGGGTGCAGTGTTTAGCGCTGTGGCCGGTTATATAGGTATGCGTATTGCCACCAAAAGCAATGTGCGTACGGCGCAGGCTGCAAAGTCTAGTTTAAGCAAAGCGCTGTCTGTTTCCTTTACGGGTGGAACTGTTATGGGATTAGGTGTTGCCGGGTTAGCCGTATTAGGTTTGGGTAGTGTTTTTATATTGCTATATCTCTATTTTGTAAGTGGTTTAACGCCTGGTTCGGCAGAGTACGGACAATCAATGCTTATTGCTATTGAAGTGCTTACCGGTTTCTCTCTTGGAGCGGAAAGCATTGCCTTATTTGCCCGTGTGGGTGGGGGTATTTATACCAAAGCGGCAGATGTGGGCGCAGACTTAGTGGGTAAAGTGGAAGCCGGTATTCCCGAAGATGACCCCCGCAATCCGGCAACCATTGCCGATAATGTGGGTGATAACGTGGGTGACGTTGCCGGAATGGGCGCCGACTTATTTGGCTCGTATGTGGCCACCGTACTTGCGACAATGGTATTAGGACAGGAAACCATATCTGAAGACAATTTTGGAGGACTTGCTCCTATCTTACTTCCCATGCTGATTGCTGCCGTGGGTATTATCTTTTCTATAGTAGGCACCTGGTTTGTGAAAGTAAGCGACAAAGCCGGTATCAATACAGATAATGTTCAAAAAGCGCTGAACATGGGCAACTGGGGTTCAATTATTCTTACTGCCCTTGCTTCCATTGGACTGGTATATTTTATTTTGCCGGAAAACATGACGCTGCGTGGTGAAACATTCACCAAATGGGGCGTTTTAGGTGCGATCGGTGTTGGATTAGTGGTTGGAGCATTAATGAGTATTATCACAGAGTTTTATACAGCAATGGGCAAGCGGCCTGTGCTGTCCATTATTCGCCAGTCATCCACAGGTCATGCCACCAACGTAATCGGTGGATTGGCAATAGGCATGGAATCCACGTTCCTTCCGATCCTGGTTTTGGCAGGTGGTATTTGGGGATCGCATGAATTGGCAGGATTGTATGGTGTTGCCATTGCCGCTGCCGGTATGATGGCCACTACTGCAATGCAATTAGCGATTGACGCTTTCGGCCCTATTGCCGATAACGCAGGCGGAATTGCCGAGATGTGTGAGCTACCCAAAGAAGTTCGCGAAAAAACCGACGTACTCGATGCAGTGGGTAACACCACTGCCGCCACCGGTAAAGGATTTGCTATTGCATCTGCTGCCTTAACCGCATTGGCTTTATTTGCTGCCTTTGTGGGTGTGGCCGGAATTGAAGGAATTGACATTTATAATGCAAAGGTATTAGCGGCACTTTTTGTTGGAGGGATGATCCCCTTTCTGTTTTCATCCTTAGCCATCCGCGCTGTAGGTGAAGCTGCGATGAGCATGGTGGAGGAAGTTCGCCGCCAGTTCCGTTCGATTCCAGGCATCATGGAAGGAACCGGGAAACCAGAATACGACAAATGCGTAGCCATTTCAACGGATGCTTCAATCAAGAAAATGCTTTTACCCGGTGCTATTGCGATCATTTCACCATTGGTGATTGGTTTCCTTGCAGGACCAGAAGCTTTAGGTGGCTTTTTAGCCGGTGCAACCGTTAGCGGTGTATTGATGGGCATGTTCCAGAACAATGCCGGCGGTGCGTGGGATAATGCGAAAAAATCTTTTGAAAAAGGGGTGGAGATTAATGGTGAGATGTTTTATAAAAAATCTGATCCCCATAAATCATCCGTAACCGGCGACACTGTGGGCGATCCATTTAAAGATACATCCGGACCTTCCATGAATATCCTGATCAAACTGATGTCTATTGTTTCGCTCGTTATTGCACCCACCCTGGCAGAGATATACCACACCAAGGGAGAACAGGCAACAATCGAAAAAAAGCAAACAACCGAACAGGCAACCGGTATCAGTTCAACGTTAAACCAATAACATTTTTAGTAAAATTCATCAAGAGGCAGCCTCCCCAGGGAGCTGCCTTTTTCGATTACCGGGGGCCTGACAAAAAATTTATCATAAGATAATCCTGTCAACTACTCAAACCTACGGCTGATAACGAACATGTTAACCGTATTTCACCAAAACCGAACCCGTTACTTGCCTTTCTGTTCTTTTTCGCGTATATATACTTAGTAAATTCCTGAAAATATTAATTAGTTATGCTTTGTTGATTAACTAAGATTAGTATCTTCACGCATCCTTTTGTATTTATTTCTACAGAAAGTTCCACTCCTACTGACAAATCATTCAATCCCTGCTTTTAAAGTCTCCTTTGAAATTCGCTTATTTCATTTCTATTCCACTATTCTCTGAGGAACCTATAGCATTCTCTGATCAAATAATATAAGTTGTCTGGATATTAAATGGTTCCTGTATGAAATCAATTTTACTGTTCGTAATTGCATTATTGACTTTTGAGGTTACTGTAGCCCAATACATTATTTCTCCCGGTGAATTGTCTGCCGGAACGCATAATGATGTGTCTGATCCATTAGGCACTGTGGTGCCAGGATTGACGTACCGCAAAGGAGCCGTGAAGTATAATCATACCAACCATTCCTTTTCGCTGGGTACTGATGCAGGCTGGCTTACGCAGTTTAGTGATGGTCCGCTTCCAAGCAATTGGGGAACCACCAGCACCAATACCGACTATTTTTTGTACCAGGGCACTAATACTATCGCCGGTACAGATGGCATTGCCCTATTTGACACCGTGCACTTCGATATTGGTGCAGGTAATATCATGCAAATTACCAATAACCGGCAGGGGATATTAGACCAACCCGGTGGGGAAGTATCCGGAGGTATTATCATTGGCAGAGCGCTGCATTTTAATAATGGTATAACCACAACAGACAGACAAAAACCTGTAAATAGTGCAATTGTATTTGTGAACAATGCCTTTTACACAGGTGGCTTAACTGATGCACAGCATGTAGATGGATTTGTGAGTGAAGTAAACTATCTGTTTGGTGACAATACGCCTTTTGGACATGGAGGTGATTTTACCTTTCCCGTTGGCAACGGTGCAGAAGTTTACCAACTGAGAAGAGTGGGCACTTTTAACGATGGATTAATGATTGTTACGGTGGGGTGGGTTGACGGTGACCCTGGTGCTACCACCGACCCTACACAGGGGGCAATAAATCCTACCACCCCGGGTAGCCTGGGGACAGGTATTTCCGCAGTGGTTCCCGTAGGATTTTGGGACTGGCATGTACAGGATGGAGAAAACCTTAATCCTGGCGGAAGTGAATTCGGTGGTGCAGAATCACTTGCCGAGAACCAGACGATTACCGTATCTATTCCCGCTCTGGATGGTATTCTGCTTGGTGGAAATGCGTCTGATTTACGGTTGATTGGGTACGACGCAGTAAACTTTGAGTGGAAAAACTTGGGAACAGCCGGTGCTACGGGACTCACTAAAGGATCCACATTAAGTGGAATAATTCCGGCGGGTACAACCATTACTGCCCTTGCCATAGGCAGTATAAACAATATCATCCTGCCCGTTAACTTCAAGTCCTTTACGGCTACAGCAACAGGCTGTGCGGCTTCGCTGCAATGGCAAACCGGAATGGAACAAAACAACAGCCATTTTATTGTGGAACGCAGCACCAACGGAACGGACTTCACAGCTATTGGCCGGGTAAAGGCAGTGGGTAACAGCAACAATACAAGCACTTACACTTTTACAGATGCGGCGCCTGCAAATGGTGTGAACTATTATCGGATCACACAGGCTGACTTCAACGGTAAACAATCCAGTTCCGAAGTACGTATTGTTCGCATACAATGCGGCAACGGTGCCGTGGTAAAGGCGTACCCCAATCCCACCGCGGGCAGAGTGACTATTCAGGATATGGGTAAATCGGTAATGCAGGTAAATGTGATAGCCGCCAACGGACAAACGGTTGTACGGTACGCGCCCACCCAAAACCAGAGCAACACCATTACCCTTAATTTACAACAAATTCCAAACGGCATCTACTTGCTTCAGATGATAAACAAAGATGGCACGATTGAGGTGATCAAACTATTGAAACAGTAAGACCAATTACGACGTACCCTTCACGGTCAAAGGCTAAATGGTAACATTTTCCTTTGACCTTTTTGTTGCTGAGAAGTATTTCAACCAGGTTTGGTGACAATCGAACCTGAATATTCAATTATAACCCATTGGAGTTCAAAATCCAATGAAGAAGGAAAACCGGAAGAAAATGCAATGGGCTATGTCCGGGAATTTATCCCGTAAAAACCCAGGCGGCTTCAATATCCATTGCCAGCAAATAGTTCATTAACTTTAGTGGGAGCATCTGCTTTGTAAACTATTTCGCATGAAGACTCAACTGAATTGCACGTTCATCGCCGGAATTTTTTTTTATTGTTTGGCCTTCTTGTCAAACTCCCTTTCCGGCTCTGCCCAACAGCGTCCCAATATTATCATTTTATTTGCTGACGATATGGGCTATGGCGACCTGCAGTGTTATGGTAATCCCACCATTAAAACGCCACACCTTGATGCGCTTGCCGCTGAGGGAATTCGCTTTACCTCCTATACAGCGTCTGCGTGGTGTACACCTTCGAGAGCAGAATTGATGACCGGTCGGTATTCTAAACGTATAGACTGGAATGAAAATGCAGGTTCCGGAGGAAAAGATGGCTTGCCAGATAGTGAACTGACCTTAGCCGAAGGATTAAGGCGAGCCGGGTATGCAACCGGCATGGCAGGTAAATGGCATTTGGGCTACTACCAAAAAAAATTCCTGCCAACCAACAAAGGATTTGATAGTTGGTTAGGCCTTCCATATTCCAATGATTATAAAAAGCCTTACGTAAATACCGATGTCCCGCTGGTGATGTACCGGGATACCACCGTAGTGGAATATCCGGTAAACCAGGATTCGATGATGATAAAATATACCAGTGAAGCAATTCGGTATATCAAAAAAAACAGTGCCGCCGGAAAACCGTTTTTCTTCTACCTCGCTTATCAAATGCCGCACCTGCCATTGCATCCGCCAAAAGCATTCCTGGGAAAATCGGGAGCGGGGTTGTACGGCGATGTTATTGAAGCACTCGACTGGAGTGTGGGAAAAATTCTGCAAACGCTCAAAGAGCAGGGTATCGAACAAAACACCATTGTATTTTTTGCCTCAGACAATGGCCCCTGGCAGCATGCGCCTGATCGGATGTTTCAACAGCCGCAGGAACCTGAAGGCAGTGACTGGGAACGTCACAATCAATTGTACGGCACCGGCAACAAACCCTGGGATGCAGGCTCCGCCGGACCTTTGAAGGGATACAAGGCTACCACCTATGAAGGCGGACCACGGGTACCTGCCATGATAAGGTGGCCGGGCCATATCAAAGCAGGGCAAACCTCCGATGAAATGGTGTCGAACCTTGATATATTCACCACATTCCTGCATGCTGGTGGTGGGCAGCGCCCAGACCATACTACGGATGGACTGGATATGATGCCTTTCTTCACAGGAAAAGAAAAGCATTCTCCCCGAAATGAATTTGCCTACTTCCTATGGGGAAAATTGGAAGCGATGCGTTTGGGTGACTGGAAACTACGGACAGTGAATGGTATTGAAGAATTGTTCAACCTGCAAACAGACCCCGGAGAAAAATATAACCGGGCAGAGGAACATCCGGAAATAGTGAAAGAAATAAAATTAAAAATGCAGACCCTTGCGAATGAGACCCATGCAAAAATTGATTTTACGGAAATAAAAAAATAAATTGAAACGGAAATCGCTACAATAGTTTTTCCGTACCGCCTTTAGCATTATAATTTTAAATCATTGAATCCGCAGGCAACTGAGATCGAAAACTAACAACAGAAAAAAATCATGAACGAAACGGCTGGTCTCTCGAGAAAATTTCGGACGTTCATTTATTCCACCATAGTAGAATAGCATCATGTAGCAATATTCCTTTTTCAGTCACATTTCCCGGACAGGCAGCCATTCTAACGTTACTTCTCCTTCGTTGAAGATTGCATATTAACCCAGTTACAAGCGGGCAGCATTTAATGCACCGATTTCGCCGGTTACAGTAACCCTCTGTTCTTCAGCAGATACCGGATATCCGGGTCTTTTCCGCGGAAAGCACGGTACATGTTCGCAAGATTTTCACTATTGCCTTTGGAGAGAATCATATCGCGAAAACGCTGTCCGTTTTCGCGGGTAAGTCCGCCGTGTGTTTGAAACCAGTCAAATGCATCGTGATTGAGCATGTCGGCCCAGGTGTACGCATAATACCCGGCAGAATAGCCATTCGACCAAATATGCAAAAAATAGGAAGAACGATAACGGGGTGGCACATACGAAATATCAACACCCGTTTTTTGTAACGCCGTTTTTTCAAAAGCATCCACATCTTTTATTGCAGCATCCTCCGGCGTTAGTTCATGCCATTGCATATCCAAATTGGCTGCAGCCAGAATTTCTGTAAACGCATACCCCTGGTTAAAGGTAGCAGCCGCTTTGATTCGGTTTATTAATACCTCTGGTATGGGTTCGCCCGTTTGGTAGTGCTTCGCATAATGCCTGAGTACGGTAGTATCAAGTGCCCAGTGCTCATTAAACTGAGAAGGCATTTCCACAAAGTCCCGTGCTACACTGGTTCCCGAAAGTGTTGGATACTGCTGACTGGAAAAAATTCCGTGCAGGGCATGCCCAAACTCGTGAAACATGGTGGTCACGTCATCAAAGCTAATGAGTGCCGGTTGCCCTTGCACCGGTTTGGGGAAATTACATACATTGTATATCACCGGCCGGGTGCCGAACAATCCGGATTGTTCAACCATATTACTCATCCACGCTCCACCCTGCTTGTTGTCACGCTTAAAATAATCGGCATAAAATAATGCTATTGCGGTTCCATCGTTATCAAACACTTCAAAAACCCTAACATCGTCGTGATAGACAGGAATATCTTTTCTCTCTTTAAAACTTATGCCGTACAACGCATGGGCAGCAAAAAATACACCGTTCTCCAACACACTGTCCATCACAAAGTAGGGTTTCACCTGTGCCTCATCCATATCATATTTTGCCTTTCGCACTTTTTCCGAATAAAAATCCCAGTCCCAAGGTTGCAATGAAAAAGTATCCTTTTCCTGTTTTATCAACTCTATGATAGCGTTTGCTTCTGTTGCTGCTTTTTTAACAGAAGGCGGAACCAACCGGGCCAAAAAACGATTCACCGTCTCCGGGCTTTGCGCCATCTGATCCTGGAGTTTCCAGGCAGCATAATTAGGAAAACCCAACAGTTTTGCTTTTTGAATGCGTATTTCCGCAATGCGAAGAATCGTTTTCCTCGTATCATTACTGTCATTTCGCTCGGCACGCAACCACGAATGTTCAAACAACTGTTGCCTGGTATTGCGGTTGGTTAAGGATTGCAATGCCGGTTGCTGTGTTGTATTGATGATGGCCAACTGAAACGAATTGGGTTTACCCGCTTTTTGCGCTGCTTGTGAAGCGGCATTTATTTCTGTTTCAGACAAGCCGGAAAGCGCATCTTTTGAGTCCACCGTTAACGCTGCCGATTTGGCCGCAGCTAACAGTTGGTTAGAGAAGCGGGTACTCAGGGTCGCTTCCTCTTCATTCAATTTTTTTAAACTTGCTTTACCGGAGTCTGCCAGCCCTGCACCCGCCATAATAAATTTTTGATGATACACTTCCACAAGACGCGCAGCTTCCGGGTTCAAATGAAGCGCAGTTAACTGGCGATACAGGGTATCTACACGTTGAAACAATTTTTCATTCAGGAAAATTTCATCGTTATGCGCAGC
Source organism: Chitinophagaceae bacterium (assembly GCA_020854215.1). GTDB lineage: Bacteria > Bacteroidota > Bacteroidia > Chitinophagales > Chitinophagaceae > Agriterribacter. Next base: position 9,857 of record JADZFY010000209.1, read on the forward strand.
CAGAATCGGCGCCATCTCCTCCTCTACTTTCTGCAGTGCATCGCTGGTATTGGCACCGGTGAGTACATTAAATGCAAGGTCTACTCTGTTCAACATCACTCCGCTTTTTTCCATCGCCACAAAAGTGTTTTCAAAGGTTGCGGGAGCGGTATTGTTCGCAATCGCCGCTACCTCTGCGTTATGCAATTTTATCGCTTCAATAAATGCCGGTTTAAAATCCGAAACCTTTATTTTGTCGAACGGTATAGTGTGATACGGCAGTTCGCTCTGTTTGGCAAATGGGTTGGAGGTGCTGTCGTACATTAGTTCATCAGGTTTTTTGCTGTCGTCACCCGAATTGCATGCTGCAATAGAAGAAGCCATCATGAATATAAATAGAATGTGTTTCATAAATATGATTTCTAAAACAAATGTAACACTTCGGGCTGAAGGGCAGTTGGGCTAATTGGGTACATTCCCAATTGTCGCCGGTTTGTGGAGACACAAACCGGGGCGGCCGCCGTGGGCAGTGTCTCCACTGCCCACGATTAGAGCGAATTTGGAATGCACCCGGCAGTTGGAATTCTAAAGCCCGGAAAGATGCGATAAAAATACCCGAAAACAAGCACTTTCCACCACGGTGTATTGCAACAAACAACGTTGCGGACTTCCAGCAATACAAGTTGAGATAAGAAGCGCATTGTTTTGCATTTATGCGCACCACATATATTATTAAGCCAAAACCCATTATCTCAAAAATTTGTGTCATAGGCCTTTTCTACTAACCGCATGGTTTTAATACTATCTTCAACAGCGTTATCCGGCCGCGATATAATACCCTGTTTTGTTTTTATCATTTCATACATGGAACCAATAAACGCATGAGGAAACCACGATCCCTTGATCGGAAGTTGTGTCCAGGAAGGTGTAGGTTCGTCTGACAAAATACATTCAAAAGTGTCTTCAATACCTTTTGGATAATTCATCAGTAAGCCCAATTTGATTTTGACAGCGCCTTTCGTCCCCTCTATTTTGACAAAGGCATCCTGATTATGCAAACCAAAGCCATGGCAATGGTTAGTATTGATATTTACCCTTAAAAACTCCCCGTAATCCATGATGATATTGGACTTAACTTCCTGCAGTTCGGCCATTTTGGGATGCCGGACAGTTTTAGCAAAGATGTCTTTGGGTTCTCCCAGCATATTTCTGATGAGGTCAATATAATGAATGCTATGATAGAGAATCTCCACTCTTTCTGCACCTCTCAGAAAATCCCATAAATCCCAGGGCGTATACACATTCACGTAAATTTCAAAATCACAGATCTGCCCCAGCAACCCCTCTGCCATCATCTGTTTTGCCATCAAAATATACGGCGCATATCTCATCTGAAAATTAACGCCGGCAGTGATATTTTTCCTTCTGCACAGCCGCAAAATTTCATCTGCCTGTTGTTCATTTTCGCCCATGGGTTTCTGCATCAAAACAAAACTGTCTTCGGGCAATTGAGAAAGCACGGAAACGATCTGATTTCCCGGAACAGCAACATCATAAATGCAGTTATTTTTATTTTCAGCAACCAATTGCTCCATCGTTGTATATACGATTGGAATTTCAAACTGTCGGGCTGCTGCTTCTGCTTTAGCGCTATTCAAATCAAAAACTCCTTTAACATTAATCCCTGCAAGCTGGTATGCCGGCAAATGAGCGTCTTTTACAATGCCACCTGCACCAATAATGATCACAGGAATTGATGCATCAATCCTGGGAATCTCAAAACGGATATGACGTAAATCCTTCATTACACTAACTACCTCCTAAATAATTTCCATAAGTAATAATGCTAACCGCCACTACTAATACCAGCAGCGCAAGAATCAAAACGCGTATTGTAGCTGCTTTTACATCCTTCCACTCTTTCAACACAATACCTAAAACTGCACTAATCAGCACCAGCATAATCATGTGAATGGCCCAACTTGTAAATTTATAAGTTCCCATACGGGTATGACCCAATCCATAAAAGAAAAACTGAGTATACCATAAGATGCCGGTCAAAATGGACAGTCCGTAGTTAACTCCCAACGATTTGGAATGCACCGCGTCTTTCGCATTAGCAACCTTGTATTCATGCCAGGTGTTTTTTCGGAAATGTAAATAGGCACAATAAAAAGCGGTGCTAACAAAAGCACCTGTATTGGAAAAAATGTAAATCACGTTACCCTGTAAATGACCGGCACCATATTTTGCAGCAACATCAGCAATAGGTTGTCCCTGATACAAAGAAAACCCGTACAATGCAGACAATATCCCTGCGAGAATACAAAGTGTAATGCCAATAGAAAAAGAATAGTTGCTTTTATTTAATTGAAGGGTCGCGTAGTCTTTCTCCTTCAACCGGCCGGCCAAACCACACAAAGCAATACCAATTGCCCCCGCTGCAATTCCACTCAAAATTACATTGCCCCCGCTGCCTTGCAACACCAAAGCCAACCTGCCTTCATACAAAGGTGGCAGCAGGGTACCCAATACGCAGGATATGCCAACTGATACAGCGTAAGTGAGGGAAAAACCAATATACCGTATGGCGAGTCCAAAAGCAGTGCCACCAATACCATACAACATTCCAAAGAAAAAGGAACTCTTCATTGCTGAAGACGGCGCTTCTGCCAGTACCTGATTCAGTTGGGGAATAGTAAGCCAGGCGATGAGCACAGGCAATAACAACCAGCAAACAGCCGCCTGCGCAAGCCAATAGGTTTGCCACGACCATCCTTTTGTTTTTTCCTGGGGCGTATAACACACCGAAGCGGAAAATGCACCCACAAAATGTAAACTGATTCCGGCAAAAAGATTCATCAAAAGTTATTTTTGTTTTCAGCTAAACTGAGGTTATAAAAAGCAGCAGCATTTTTAAAAAACACTTTTTCTGCTTCCTCTTCACTTAATAAATTGTTTATGACCCGGATATATCGTTCCCAATGCATAGAATAGCTGCCGGCAAGGGTGGATACCGGCCAATCACCTCCGCAAAAGCAACGGCTGGTACCAAATTCTGTAAGCACATAGGATATACACGGTGTTATATCGTCTGCTGTCCATCCCCTAAAGTTCCCCGAGGCAGTGCCCAATCCTGATATTTTAGCATATACATTGCCGTTATAAGAGATTTCTTTCATCAGGCTGCCCCATGTGTCAAATTGCTCATCGGCCTTTACCGGTGGTTGATTAAGATGGTCTAATACCATTCGAAGTGCAGGAATCTTCTCCCCTACCCGTATAGCAGTTCTTAAATGGCCTTCATTAATCCCTACCACATCAAAAGGGATATTGTAAGCCGCCAGGATTCCCAGGCTTTCAAGCACAGTAGGTTGCAGCAACCATTGCGGATACTGTTCATTATGTATTAAATGCCGCACTCCTTTAAAATAAGGTTCCTTTAAAACACGATCTTGCAGTAAGGCTTCTGTTTTCTTTGGTTCCTGCAAGGGAAGCCATCCAACAATTCCTATAATCTCCTCATGTCGCCTGGCGGTTTCCAGCATGAGTTCCGTATCCTCGAGGGTATTAGCCGCCTGCACCAATACCCCGGCAGCCACCGGCGTCCGGGCCATTTCAGGGAGCAATTCCTCTATTTTATAAGTACGGTTTAAGATGCTGGTATCTCCATCTAACCATTTGTATCGTCCCTTTTGCAGATCCCAAATATGAATATGTGTATCAATGATGTTTTTCTTCATCAGGGAAAATTTTACGGGTGATCAAAATTCAATTTCAATGATTGGCGGTACAATTCATTCATCTTATCCAGCACGGACCGCGGACTTCCTCCGTCTTGCAGATATTGCCAGAGTGGGATACCCGCATGATCCTGAAAATATAAATACCCATTATAACGGGGACGAACAAATGCGCTGTCGAGTGCAGGAAGAGTATTCATAAAATATCCGTTAGTCATACGGTTGTTATCTTCGTCCTCCCAGGCAAGCCGGTGTCCGGGCTGCCCACCATTGGCTGTATATATGGTTGACTGAACTTCCCGCGATCCAATCCACCCGGTAAAAAGTATCGCCTCGTTTTTATGCTTACAGGATGCTGAAACAGAAAGTCCTGTTCCCCCCAGGGTACTCCTCAGTTTTTTCCCGTCATCCATTCTTACCAGGTCTGTATAGTGTAATAGTTGTTGCGCATACCCACGTCTTGAATAATTGGAATAGCCGTAAGCAAACGGACAATACCAAAACTCATTAGAGGTAGTCATTAGCTCTGCAACGGCAATCGGATTACAGGTGAACATTCTGGGGTCTACCCTGCTCCACAATTCCACCATCATTTGCAAAGCCGCTTTTCCTGTGGCATCATCAATAACAACATTTGGTTCTGTAAAGGGTTCTTTTCCTGCCGCAATACAGAACATATAAAAATTCATCAGCAGATCAATAGGAATGGCAGGAACAGCAACTTTTCCTTTATCCGCAAGATGAATTAATTCCCGCCAGGAACCCGGAATTTCAACGTTGTTTTTTTCGAGAAGGTCTTTCCTGTAGCTGGCTACCGGGGTTGCTGCATCAATTGCGAGCGCCCACTGATGGCCATTGTAGAAATAGCTGAGGTGGGAATAACCAACTGAATGTTGCAACTGGTCATTCAAATAAGATGCTGACAGATACTGATCAAGCGGTAACACACATTGGGTAGCAGCTGCAGTACCTACCCATGGATGGTCAATAACCAACAGGTCATATTCATGAACCAATTGTTCAATGGGGAAATCAGCAAATTCCTGCAGCGATCTTTTCCTCCAGGTGATATTGATTTCAGGGTGCAACTCGGCAAATCGTTGGGAGCAGGCGATCAATGGCGTATATCCGCGACTGTGGCTCCATGTAATTCCTTTTAATTCCACCTTCTCCTTCATGCTACACCGGTTTAAATTGTGCCAGCAATAAATGCTCACAAACCATTACACATTCCTGCCTTTGATTGAATACTTCCACCCATTCCGTAATTAATCCCATGTCTGGCCTTTTATACGGCTTCTTTTCTTTTATAGTAACTTTTACGCTTATGGTGTCGCCAATAAAAACCGGTTTAATAAAACGCAGGCGATCATAGCCATAACTGAAAGCCACTTCATTAATCAATGATGCCGTCATCCCTACCGCTACGCCAAAAATTAATGTACCATGCGCAATTCGTTCCTTAAAAGGTTGTGTTTTGCACCATTCCGCATCCATATGGTGTGGAAAAAAATCTCCGGTTTGTCCTGCATGCATTACAATATCAGTTTCTGTTATTGTACGGCCGATAGTCATTCTGGTGTCTCCCACGTTATAATCTTCAAAGTAAATTTTCGTAAACATAGCAATCAAACATTTGATATTTGAAATTTTAGATTTGAAATTCAATGCCGTGTAGTTAAGCCAAAACTTGCCACAAAGAATCAAAGACACAAAGATTCAGTATGACAAAAACAAGCGCAAATAGCACTATGCATTCCCTTCGTGTCCTCGTGTCTTTGTGGCAATTAACATAAATAACTCCTCAACTATAATATATTGGATTTTAAATTCGAAAAAATACTATCATCAATCAATCTTAGCTATCAAATGCCAAATCTCAAATTCAAAACTGTTCCGGATTCCGGTATTTTACCGTTTGCAGGTGCTCGCAATACAATACTAATTCTCCTTCGTTTTTAAAAATTTCATAGCTGGCCCGGTACAGGCCCATGTCTTTATACTTTGGTTGCTTATCTAAATCAGTTTTAATGGTATAGATGGTATCATTAATGAATACGGGTTTTATAAACCTCAACTTATCGTAACCATAGCTAAATGCATTTACGCAATTTGTAGCCACCAGTCCTAAGCCCGCACTGAACACAAAAGCACCTGCCACCAATCGTTTTCCGAAAAGCCCCTTTTCACGGGCAAATATTTCATCTGCCACATACGGATGCATATCTAATACAAGCGCATTAAATTGCATACTCTCTCCTTCACTGATTGTTCTACGGATAGAACGGATCCGCCTGCCAATTTCTATATCTTCATAAAACCAGTCTTCTGCATTCCAAATCGGAATGTCATTATGTTGTGCAGGATCGGGATTGAGATTCATATTTTTCGATTTGAAATTTTTGATTTGAAATTTGTTATTTTAGATTCAGGAATGGACGATACTATTTTCTCCTCCCTGAATCTTTCCTACCTGAATCCAACAATAATCTCATCGCCGTTTCCTTCCGGATATTTTTTCACCGTAATCATTTTTCCGTTTTTCCATTCTGCTTCTACCTGCCCGTTTCGGGGTGTATGAAGTTTAAGTTTTACATTCCAATCCTTTGGCCAGGCAGGCAATAAATAAATTTTATTCCCTTCCGTTTGGAGTAACATGGTTTGTAGGGTATTCATATAATTTCCGCCATGACATTGATCGGGTAAATAATCATAATTAGGCCCCCAAAATCCGGGGAACCGGAATCGCCTATCATACGCAAGTCCGTTGCTCTTCATGACTTTTGAAGCGCTGTCTGTTAAACCGAGTAATGCAGCCTGAATGCCCGTTTGTTGCCATCCGTAATAGGTTCGTTGTTTTTCTTTAAATGTATTTACCGCTATCTCCACATCTTCTTTTCCTACACCGTAGATACGAAAGGGAAATATGGGATATAACTCCGGATATTCGACATTGATGATATTTTTATAAGATTGAACAGGCAGTATTATTCTTTTTCCATTTTTAACAGCGTGTGGTATTGCAGGAAGTTCACTTTTCAGTTTACTGCACAATGCGAGCAGTGCCGTATCAGTTGTAAGTGTAGCGGCACGTGACGTAACAACGGTAAGCCCTGCAATATCGGGTGTTGGGTTTACAGCATTAATGTATGTCTCTAAGGATTGAGCAGGGGTAATCAGCAGTTTACCCTGTGCATCACGGTGGTAATGCTTATCGTAAAACAATAATACTTCTTTAATAAAAGGAAGGCTTTCTTCCCGCAGCATTTTTTCATCTCCGGTATAAACATAATAATCCAGAAGGAAATTTGCCATTTCCAAACCTGCAATAATCAGGTCTTTTATATAAGGATTAGTGGAAATGCCCGGCTCCATATTGGTTCGGTTCCAACCTATATCTCCCCCGCGCCATGCGCCCCAGAAATGAGTAGTTTCAATAAATCGTGTGCCTTCATGCTTATAGAATTTTTGTGTCATTCTTCGCATTATTGGCAACAGCTCTACATAAAATTTAATGAAGGGTTGCAACTGGTCAAAGTCGCCGGAAGCCAGCATTGGATAGTAGATCAGCCTGGTATTCTGCCACCAGTAGGCTCCGCCCCACAAACGGGCATCGGCAGATTTTCCTGAAACTCTTCCAATGGCATTATTGTAGGTATCGAGCACCAGGGTGGAACCATTAAACTTCACCGGTAACTTTCCTCTTCCTCCTATGGCGTTAACATAGCGTTGTAAGATGTACCCGCGGTTTAATGTGCTTAGTGTATCATTCAACAGCTTATTATCCGAATTAAAATAAACGTAACTTCTATTCCAGAATTCCTGCCACCACTTTTTATGTGCCGCCAATTTTGCGGCTTCACTTATCTTATCGCCGTTAAAGGAAAGGGTTTCCAACGCATTAATATATTCTTCTTCTGTATTTGTTTGTTGTACCCATACAGTTGTTTTGACGAAAAACTGCTTCTGCGCTTTTTGAGAAATCAGGATGCTATCATTCAGCGGCTTCAGGTTTGTACCCCGTACCAAAGCGCCGGATGTTCGGTTCTTTAACGGATTGATTATCCCTTCATCCAACAGATCATTGGCTTTCATTACGCCATTCCAAAATGCTTCATTCCGGTTTCGGTGAAACCACATCAATCCATTTGTCCGGCGAACCGCTTTATCTGCCTCCATGAAAGGTTGAAAAGGCATTTCCTCATCCCGGTATTCAGCAATATATTCATCCTTATTATAACCACGGGTTTCCTTCCGCCATATGTTATTAATCACCTTAACCTTCACCGGAATCTTCGTTGACCCCGAAATAATAATTTCCGGGTGATGGGCATCTACTCTAAAACGAATATCAGCGTGCTTATTTTTGATATGAAAAACTCCTTCCTCCAATAATAAAGTCTCACGGTAATCTGAAGGTTCATTCAGGATATTGGGTTCAAACTCAATCGTGAGTTTCCCAATTTTTATGGGATTGTCCATACCGTCTCTGCTGTCTGTAGTAGCAAGATAGCATTGTATCTTCCCCTCTTTATTAGTCCACACCTGAGCACTGATTTCTCCATTGCCCAAAGGCATTGAGCTCCAGGAATCCCTGCCCGTTTCATGAAAAACAAGATCATAATCTGAAACCCGTTGTGCCCTTGAAACCATTGCCAGCAGCATGAACCCGTTAATACATATTAGCCACTTACCCATTGATGCAAAATTCACTCTAAGCCTGCTTTTTGTTTGTAATGCTATTACTTTCATAATTCAAATTCTTCTGTGATTTTTTTATTATGTTCACCCAAAAGGGGTGCTCCTTTTTCAGAGACAAGGCGCTTGCCATCAACTCTTACAGGGCACCGTGTTGTTTTTATCCGGTGATGATTTGACACCACCCATTGTTCCATTTGCAACAGTTTATATCCTTCACTGGCTAACAAATCGTTATAGTCATAAACATTTGCACACCAAATATCTGCTGGTTCTAAAACAGCTAACCACTCAGCAGTAGGCCTTTGCTCAAAGGCTTCTTTTAATATGCTCTTTATTTCATCTCTTTTATCAAACCAATGATCCGGGTTAGTATATTTTCTTAAGGATGCTACTTTCATGAGGTCTCCGAGCGTAGTAACAGGACACATTGCAATTGCAATATAACCGTCGGTTGTTTTATAAATTCCATAAGGAGCAGCTATATAGGCATGTGCACCATTAATAGCACTGCGCTCGGGTAGCTCATTACCATCATTTAAAAAACAAGTAAGCACTTCAAATTGAAAATCAAGAAGACTTTCCAGCATACTTACCTGAATTAAAGCGCCTTCACCCGTACTCATTTTTTGAAAGAGCGCTGCTAATATTCCCTGCACCAGATGCGTGCCTGCAATGATATCCGCAACCGCCACACCCATTGGCACAGGAGGCTGATCTGCACAACCGGAAAGATAGGTGATCCCCGATATGGCCTGCGTCAGAAGATCCTGTCCCGGAAGCCGGCTCCATTCACCTTCCTGCCCATAGCCGCTAACCTCCGCATATACAATATCCGGATTGATCGCTTTCACCCGATCATAATCCAAACCGATACGTTCCATAACCCCCGGTCTAAAATTATGAATCATCACCTGTGCCTTTGTAATTAACTCCTTCACGGTTGCAAGTGAAACCGGGTCCTTCAAATCCGCACTGAAGCTTTCCTTGTTCCGGTTAATTGCATGAAATATGGTTGATTCCCCGTCATATATTCTGACATCAGAAACATACAACTGCCTGCAGATATCGCCCGTATCGGGGCGTTCTACTTTAATCACCCGCGCACCCATATCTGCAAGGCGCAGGCTGGCGCTGGGTCCAGACAAAAACTGACTAAAATCCAAAACCAATATATCCTCTAAAAGTGCATTCATATATCAACCCAATGATTCCATTATTTTTTTATTATCTGCTCCAATTGCAGGTGCTGCCTTATCAGATTTCAATATTTTTTTATTAATACGAATCGGGCAACGTGTAGTTATAAATCTTCTACCATTTTCCAAAGCAATTTCCTGCTCCATATCAAGACTTTTATAACCTGCGGCAGATTTCATTTCCTTCCAATTGAACACCGGCATTATCCACAAGTCAAGTTCCTCAGCTTTCCTTAACCAATATTGATTGGACTGGGTTTCGATGCAACGGGCTATTGTAATTTTAATAGTATCTCTTTTTGAAAAAGCATCTTCTTCCTTAAATGAACTCAACCCCATGCATTGCAATAACTGATTAAGCTTCTCAAGCGGCATCATGGCAATAGCAAGAAAACCATCTGATGTTTTGTAAATTCCATAAGGCGCGCTTAGGAGCGGATTTGCATTATTATATGCTGCTCTTTGCGGTATCCTGCCACTTTGAAAAAACGTAGTCAGAAATTCAAATTGAAAATCTATTAAGGACTCTAAGAGGCTTAATTGTAAAAAACTCCCTTCACCGGTCCTTCTGGCTTTTATTAACGCCGCGATTATAAATTGCACCGCCTGGTTACCACATAAATAATCACCTATTCCTAAGCCCAGAGGTGTAGGCGGGTCATTATAACTTCCGGTAGTGTAGGCAAGGCCGGATAAAGATTGTAATAACAGGTCCTGCCCGGGTTTTTTCTTCCACGGACCTTCTTCTCCATAACCTGATATTTGCGTATAAACAATTGCCGGGTTAATTTTCTTCACCATTTCATATCCCAAACCCTTTCTCTCCATCACACCTGGTCTGAAATTGTGTGTGATTACCTGTGCCTTCGCAATTAATTTTTTAAGCCATGAAATATCTTCCTCCATATTCAAATCCACAGCAAAACTTTCTTTATTGCGGTTAATTGTATGAAACAACAAAGAATCCTTTTCCACCCACATATTTTTAATGGCCAGCTTCCTGCCCGCCTCTCCCTTTTGGGGATGTTCAATTTTAATAACACGGGCACCCAGGTCGGCCAATTTCAAACCCGCACAGGGCCCGGCTAAATACTGGCTAAATTCTAAAACAATGATATCTTTTAATGGAAGGTTCATAAGTGTACAATCTCTGCTAAATACTATTTTTTAATTGTGGTGAAAAATTTCTTCCATCTCCGCCCACCATTCTCCTTCTTTCCGGGATGGTAAAGGCTTCATACAGGGTTTACATACTGCCCACCATTTTTGAGTAAAAGGATCGTCACTCATACGCTGCATATCTTTCGCATAATCATCTCCGGTATATTCAAAATAGCCGAACAATAAATGGTCTTTTAAAAAGATGGAATAATTCCGGATATTACAACCGGTGATCATTTTCAGAACACCCGGCCAAGCTGCCGCATGCAATTTTTTATATTCTTCGACCTTTTCGGGATAAAGTTCTATCACGGAGCCGAATCTTCTTATACTTTGTGTTATCAATGGTATTGATTATTAAATTAAATTATCCCTCATTTTATGCCGGCATTCTTTTTAAGATTGAGCAGCGCCTTTACATGCATATCGGGAATGACCCCATTTTTATCCGGAGGTACATTCAACAATAAATTAGCGCCACGCTGTGTTACCGACAAATACTGATTCCTCAAATCTTCGTCCGAACGGGGGTGATCTCCTTCTACAAAAAACCAGTGTTTTCCAATGGGATCACAAACTTCTCCCGGCATATAATAGGTTTTACCTTCAATCTCTCTCCATTTTTTATGTCCCCCATCCTGCGGTAAATTTCTTTCAATTGCAATGAGATCAGATGGCCAGGCATAGTCTACATCATAATTCTCTCCCGTACTAATGCCACTGTTCATCATAATCACACAATCCGGTTGCAGGTTTGAAACATGCTGGTATAAAAAGGTGCGGTAGCCTCTTCCCAGAACTCCGGGGATATCTACCCAAATTTCTGATATGGGGCCATATTGTGTGAGCAGCTCTTCAATTTGTGCAGTTTGAAAATTCTGATACATGGAAGAGGTATAAGGAAGTTCCATATTGGGGTCTTGTGGAAAACTATTCATTAATTTGTTCCACTTTGCCATGCTCGGCGTTTTGCTTCCAAAAGTATTATGGTTGTCCCATGAGCAATAATAGAACCCTGGTTTGATGCCATATTTCCGGCATGCATCAACAAATGCTCCCACCACATCTTTCGTATTTGTGCTGTTTGCAACGGTATAGTTGGTGTGTTTGCTGGGCCATAGGCAATGACCGGCAACATGTTTTGTGCTTAGTATCGCATATTTCATTCCGGCTTCCTTCGCCACCGCCATCCACTGGTCGGGGTCAGGATTAACCGGCGTATACCGTTTGGCATCGGAACGACCATTATCTAATTCGTCTCCGGTAAAAGTGCTCATTCCAAAATGGATAAACATCCCGTATTGCATGGCTTCCCATTGTTTCAGTTGCTTAAGGGTTAGTCTTTGGCTACCCTCTCGTTTTTCTTCCAAAGCCAGGGAATGTGGGAAGCGCTCCAGAGAAAAAATGCCGCCTGCTGCTAATGCAGATTTGGCAATAAAACTTCTTCGTGATTTTTTGTTTGTCATTTTCATATTTCAAGATAAGTATATCATCTCAGCCGGCCTCACCTTCCAGACTTCAACAATATGGTTTCCCCCGGTACCGTATCCAGTTCAATTAGCTCACTCGCAATTTTTTGCACTGTATTCTTTTGCTGAATTAAACCAGACTTCCCCCACGGACTGTGTATCCGAAGCTTTCCGCCTTTCTCGCTATATACGGATACTTGAATGTTTCCGTTTTTCAGCGAAGCACTCACCAGAAAAGCCCCTACGGCCCGCAACTGATAAAAAGAAGCATCCCTGGATTTATCCCAGTTGGGAAAAAGCCGAATCACCCCATTGTAACTTTGCATCAGGCATTCATTGATCACAACAGGCAAGGCAAAATTTTCAAACCATATCCCCATCGCACCCATATAGTCATATTTCGTATGATCACTATACCGTCCGTGCACCTGCATAACTTTATCGGTGGCTGTACCATTGGGCAGGAGCGAATAATTTACATGCCTTTTAAATCGCTCTAAATCTAACAAGCCGAGGCGTGCCGACTGAAGATTGATAAAAACCAAATCATTGCCTCCTTCGTTCTGTTGATTATAATACGTGTTTTTCAATATGCGCATGGTAGAATCATCAGAATGTAAACCCTGATCCTCACCTGGAAAAACGTTCATCAATGGAGACGGCACGTTATATACTACCTGGTCGTGTTCTCCGGGAACAGACACCAGTACCGTTCCGTATTTTTCCGACTGAGCTGTCGGGTAATCGGGATAATGATTGAGGATATCTACTATGTCACTCACCAATTTTTTCTCCGTTGCCTCGGTTCTTACAATTTTTACCATTTCCAGGAAAGCCTTAAATACAAATTTTGTAAGTGTCAGGTCAACGTTACAGTCATAGTTGTATTTAAACCCAGGCCGAAGTGCATATAATTCAGGCGGAATAGTGGGAAAAATATGGTACTTATTATCCTTCCACCGGGGTGCCCCACGTGCCTCCGGGCGTTGCATGTACGCCACCAAAAACTCCACCGCTTCCTTTATTGGTGTATAAGCCCTGTTCTTCAGATATGTTGTATCCGCGGAATACAAGTAGTGCCACCAAAGACCTTGTACCGACCATGGCGTTTCGCATATCTCCCAGCCCCAGTGAGGAACGGGATATGGGTTCATCGTCATATCAACAGGATATGCGGAATGCGGGAAATATGCTCCGGGAAGGTTATAGTAGTCTCTCGCCCAGGATCTGCTGACCGGCATTAAAAACTCAATGAGGTTCACGTAGGGAAGGTTTTTTTCAAGATGATTACTTGAAAAAGTCATCCAAAACGGCTGTTGGGTATTGTAATTCATGTGGTAGTCGCCATGCCATGCCGTACCAATTTTATTATAACTCCAGTTAGCGAAAAGTCCCGGAGTGGTTGCTCCGTCTTTTGCCGCACAATTAAAAAAATACAGATTCCGGTACCATATTTCCTCGAGGAATTGATCGCTAAGATTAACACCAGATTTTGACCAATATCCTTTCCAGGATTCCTCTGCCATCTTTTTCGATTTTTGAAACGACTGGAAGTCTGGTTTCATAATGGTTAGTTCTTTACTAACCATTGTATCCATCCCTTCCACTAGTGAAACGCTGGCTACAAATTCATTACGATCTAAAAATGCTGCTTCAAGAGAACCCATCATCTCTCTATTGCCGTTCCAATTGATTCTGCTTGTTTTCTCCAATTTCGAACTGGAACTAACCGTTAATCGAAATGCCTTATCTTTCGGATGCCCCTTTGCGGCATCGTATACGTCAGGCTCCTGATAGGGCAGTGTTTGCCTGAAAGAAAGGGTACCGTCTTCCAAAACCTCGTCACTTGTATATCGTGGAAATTCAGAGGGTGTCGAGGGGTCGGGCAATACTCTTAATCTATTGAAGATATTTTGAACTTTTTTTCCGTTTTCATCTACCAATTGCATCCACAACCTGTCATCGTACATATCGGTAAACAATTGTAACTTGATCTTTCTTTTCTGTTTGTCTAAAAGATAAACTTCACATAGTCCGTTTGAGATATCCAGGGAATGACCCAGTAATTCGCCATCTCTCCTGTCAAATCCGAGTAAAACAGAGCCACAGGGAAAAGGCCTTGGATAAGGTTGTCTGTAATTTTCCTGGGCCATTTGACTATATTCTTTATACCATGGGTCATCTGTCAATAATCTTAGGGTATCGGAGATTTTACTCACTTTATTAAACACATAATTAAATGTGCCAATTTTGTCCTTATTTTTTTCTGCAACACGAATATCCCAAACATTATTATGCCCGAAATACAGCATGATACCATCTGGTCTTGTGGTAACAACTACACCCATCCCTCCATTACCAAGCAAGGCACCTTCGAAAAAGTCAACTGCAGGCTTGTTATATGTGATGCTGTGCTTCTTAGCCTGTTTAAAAGAAGAAAATGAAACGGTGGGTTGACCAATACAAATATTTGAATAGCCCAAAAAGCAGAAAACAATAAACAAATCTGAAATCTTCATGTCAAACTCTTTATGTTTTATAAGGCAAAAAAAAGGTGGCAACTTTCCTAACTCAATGCAAAAGCAGCCACCTTGCAACAATTCTATTATTAGTAGCCGGGATTTTGTACTAAATTTTCATTGATATCCATTTCACTTTGCGGAAATGGAAACAGGTAATGTTTTGAAGGATCGAATTTGCGCTGTACTCCTCCCGGATCAGTTAGGGTGGGAATATAAGTTTCAGCAGTCTTCCAACGTTTTATGTCCCAGTATCTTTTCCCTTCTAATCCAAATTCCACTCTCCGTTCATGACGGATACGTTCGCGCATCTGTTCTTTCGTTAATCCGCCGGCGATTGGCGGCATGTTTACACCGGGCCGGTCTCTAACTTCATTAATGGCATCGTAAACGCTTTGGTCTGGTCCGCTATTTTCATTTTGAGCCTCAGCGTAAATCAATAAAATTTCTGCATAGCGAAGCAATATCCAGTCTTGCTCGCTATTGGTGCTATAATCCACCGGCAGCGCGTCCCAGTTTAGTCCTTTAACAGGCTCAAAGCCTGTTCCAGACTGAGCATTATAATTGAATCCCATCGTTACGCCCTTCGAATTCACCACGCTGTCTTCAAACGCCTTAATGGTCATAAGCAATCGTGGGTCACGATTTAAGCGCCAGTTGGCAGGCTGGTATAAAGGGGACTGAGAGATTGTCTTTCCATCAACACATTCGTAGTCATCTACCAGCTCCTCCCTTGGATTAATGGTTCCGTGCCAGGCAAACTGAATATCTGGGCCGTTGGAAGGCCTGTCTGGATTGAGATACCTTGCAGACATCATGATCTCCGGATTGTTAGTCTGCCCACGAGCAAGAAATAATGACCTGTAATCTCCAAACAGAGAGAATTTTCCATCGGTAATAATCTGTTTCGCAGCTTCAGCAGCCTCTCCCCATTTTCCGTTGTGCAGTAATACTTTCGCTTTCAGTCCTAATGCTGACCCTTTAACGGCATGACCATTATATCCTGTGTTTGGAAGGCTGTTTATCGCAATGTCCAGATCTTTCAGAATTTGCGCCACTACTTCCTCCTTTGTACTCTGCTTTACTTTAGATTCGTCTATAGTAACTAAGTTGGTGTACATGGGCACACCCCCATAAAACTCCGTGAGGGTAAAATAAAACAACGCACGCATAAACAACACTTCTCCTTTATAGCGGTTTTTAATTTCATCGGTAACCGGTGCACGATCTACATTTTCAAGAAAGAAATTACAGGAACTAATTCCCTGGTAACATTGAGAATAGATACCGGAAACAATGCCGCCTGATGTGGCTTCGATCAAACCCTGGCCTAACGCCACCGCATCCGATCCCTGGTTGGCACAAATATCTCCCCCCAATACATCCCAAAACATAGTATTGTGATTAAAGGTTGAAGAAAGTATTCGTGCATATACACCGGCCAAAGCCATATCCACTTCCTTTTGATTTGTCCAGAAAGTATTACTGGATATTTGATCTAAGGGATCCTTATCTAAGAATTTTGAGCAGGATGAAATTTGAACGACAACAATTACCGTTAAAATTACTTTTAAATATTTTTCCATAACAACTGTTTGATTTGATGATTAAAGAGTCGCCTTTACGCCTGCAGTATACGTTGTGACCTGAGGATAAACACTGAACCTGCATCCTGTGCATGATCGCTCCGGATCTGCACCCGGGTACTTTGTTACTGTAATTAGATTGTCTCCTGAAATATAGAGCTGCAACCCTTTAAGTCCAATAGAATTGGCGATACTGCTGGGGAATCTGTACCCTAATGACACATTTTTTAACCTCAGGTACGAAGCATCAAGCAACCAGTATGTATTTGGTGTACCATTGTTGGGCTTATACGATTGCTCGAATATTGCGGGTGTGGTATTCGAGTGACGATCTGGTGTCCACATGTTTTTTACAAAGTCCAGGGTAGGAGGTGATCCCTGAGCAAAGGGAATAAATCCCCATGCCCTGTGCATTCCGCCTACGTACAACTTATTCCCCTCAACCCCCTGAAGAAATGCGGTAAAGTCAAAGCCCTTCCATGAAAGGTTCAAACTTCCACCATAATAAAATTTGGCATATGCACCGTCCACTACTACTCTGTCTTTTGAATCTATCACACCATCATTGTTTGCATCGCGAAAACGCAAATCGCCGGGTTTGGGATTAAAAGGATGCTTTGGCGCTTTATCAATTTCATCCTGGCTTTGAAATATTCCATCCATTTCAATTAAATAAAACGACTGGAACGGTAATCCTTCACTGATTATCGTAGTACCGTATGATGGGCTCTTTATGCTCAATACCTCATTCTTAAAGGTTGAAAAATTGAAATTCAAATTGTAACTCACTGCTCCGATATTATTTCTATGCCCCACTTCAAATTCCCAACCGGTATTTTTCATTTTTCCATAGTTAATCGTTGGCGCAGATAATCCTACGCTTGCAGGAACGGGTATTTGGTAGAGGATATCATCGGTAACCTTATTGTACCAGTCTACAGTAAGAGAAAATAGTCCATTTTTCAGGCTATAATCAATCCCGAAATCTAATACAGTAGTTGTTTCCCATCTTAGCTTCTTGTCTCTCAAAGCCGTTAACTGAACTCCCGGGTCCAGAGACCCAAATGGATAGGAAGTATTACTCAACATATCCTGGTAAGGGTACAATCCAATATTCTGATTTCCTAACTGCCCCCAGGAAGCGCGCAGCTTGAGATTATCCGTCCAATTCGCATCACGCAGAAATGACTCTTCCGAAATCCTCCATCCTGCAGACACGGATGGAAAAAATCCCCATCTTTGGTCAGGTGCTATACGAGAGGTTCCATCATAGCGTGCATTGGCCTCAAAAAGATATTTCCCCTGATAGTCATAATTGATTCTTCCAAAAAATGACTGGATAGCCCATTCATTGGCTGTGCCCGCGGTACTTTGCCCCAATGCCGCTCCTGCATTCAACTCTGACAGTGTTGTTGTTGGGAATGTGATTTTTGATCCATACAACTCCCTGTAGTAGTTTGCTTCCTGATTATAACCCAGTAGCACTTTTAGCCCGTGAGAGCCAAAAGACTTCGTATAATTCAGAGTAGAATAAAATGTTGTTAGAAAGTTTTGAGACATTAGGTCGCGAACACCTTCCTGCCAAACACCGTTATTATGGGCAAAGCTGCCATTATCAAAATAGTAATTGTTTACAGCGTGTTCAAATCGTTTATTGAAAATATTTACAAAGCCTCCCGCACCTTTTGTAAACCAACTCAAATTCCTTGATAGTTTTACATCAGCGTACAATTGTGCTCCAATATCGTAAGTGTTGATCTTCCTGAAGCCGCTTGCGAGCAAGGCATCCGGATTTCTGACTGTCCACTCACCGATGGATTGGCTATACCTGGCCACATAACCGGTCGTTCCATCCGGCAAAGTCATTGTAGGCGTGTAATTAGGAGCTGAGTAGGCGCTCATCACAAAATCATTATCACCGAAATTATCCTGGCGATTATCCTCTTTGGTCATCCGCATGTTACCGCCAATAGTAATCCAGTCTTTAACCTTTGTATCCAAAGAAAACAACAGATTGTACCTTTTGGTATTGTAGATGCTAATTATCCCATCCTGATCAAGATACCCAACTGACAAATTAAATTGTGTCTTTTCAGATCCTCCACTGATTGAAACATGATGATTTTGTCCGTATCCGGTGTTAAACACATGATCAGCCCAGTTAAAGTTTGGATACTTTACCGGATCATTACTGCTGCGGAAGGCGTTGATGGTTGCATCGCTGAAATACTGCGTAAGTCCGCTTCTTTTATTAGCCTCGTTCCAATACTCCATGTAATCGGCAGAATTGGTAAGCAGCTTGGGTAACCTCGTGGCTTTCTGTGCCAGGAAATTTCCACGATACTGGATGGAAAGGTCGCCTGCTTTTCCTTTCTTGGTCGTTACCAGAATAACGCCGTTCGCTGCCCTGGCACCGTAAATAGAAGCAGACGCTGCATCTTTCAAAACGGATACCGACTCAATATCATCAGGATTTAGATTACTCATATCCCCCATGACTCCATCAACGAGTATTAGCGGATTGCTCCCGGCCGAACTAAATGTACCCAGACCACGTATACGCATTTCTGAATTATCATCCCCCGGTTTACCAGAACTCTGGGTAACTTGTAATCCGGACACTTTTCCCTGAAGCAGGTTTTGCACATTCGCTACCGGCCTTTTAGTAAGCTCTGATCCTCCTATATAAGATACAGCACCTGTTAGATTCTCTTTTTTCTGGGTTCCATAACCTACCACTACAACCTGGTCAAGCTCTGACACATCCCTCGTTAATTCAACACTATAATTTGTACCACCCGCTATTGTAATCTCCTGTGCAATAAACCCCACTGCAGTCACAACAAGCACATCACCCTCATTGGCTTCAATACTGAATTTCCCCTCTGCGTCTGTTTGTGTACCGGTAGTTTTATTCCTGATGGTTACAGAGGCTCCGGCAACAGCCCCTCCGTTGGCATCTGTTACAGTGCCGGTAACTGTTTTGAAATACGAGGGGAGCAGCGGAGTTGCCGCTGTAATACATGGAATACCCATTGCAGCGATGGCGAACAATATAGCGAACCATTTAACGCAATACTGTGAAACCGACAAACGCGCGGACAATAAATTCTCATGCAGAGAACAGTCTTTGGTTGCAAGCATACATAAGTTTTTTTATTTCAGAATAATGAATAACTCAACAAACCTATCAGAAAAAATCACGTTTTTGGTTGCGCATTTTATTGACTTAGTAAAGTATTTTACCATAAATTTTTCCGGATGCTGCGTGCGGCACTGTGGTGAAATAAATAAAAGAAATAACCTACCCCCTCAGTTTTAGTCTATATTCCCGTGGAGCAATTCCTTTTACTTTTTAAAAAAAACGATTAAAATGGGTAAGACGGTTGAATCCTGACTCAAAAGCATTCGTTCCTATGGAACGATCATCAAACTCCATTCATTTGCACACCCTGGTGATGCTAATTTTAATTACAAAATCAACTATAGCCTTTTAGCCAGCGATTCAGGGACTAAATATTATCCTTATCCATCAAGGGTTTCAGTAAGGCACTAAAAAATATTTTTCGGGCTAATTGGTGTGGGATTGGCGGGTAGAGATAAAAAGCCCTTGCGGGCTGTTAT
>JADZFY010000210.1 GCA_020854215.1 Chitinophagaceae bacterium
GTTTAAAATATCCAAAATATTAATTTCAATATAGCTCTTGTTCCAGTACAGAGCACAATCATCGTTTTTTATTGGAATGGTTATTTGTAAGTCATTTTCTTTAGTCACTAATCTTTTAATTGCATACAAGTCTGCATAATATGCCGACATAAATAATTCGATATTTTTAAGTGTTTTCAATACAGGGAATTAATTTGAAAGGAAATTATGATTTGTGTAATACCATATAATTGACGAACTGTCGCCCAAACCGTGGTTCAACTCCCAAATATACGCATGTTATGTGCTTTTAAACTGCCAACAAATTCTTCCGGACTGTGTCCGGCATATCAAAAACTAACTATTCTTTTGTTGTTGGTGAGGTATCACTCAAGTCTGCACTCAACACCAACGGCAGATAAAAGATGTCCCGGATACAATCCGGGAGGAATTAATAGGCACAAGTCATGAGGAAGACTTGCGCCAGTTGAGGTCTCTTACTATATATAGCACGTTTATCAAGTCTGAAACTGATTTATTGGTACGCCACCCTTTTTACCTGCCCTGCATATACAATTTATCTGGATTAGATATGACAACAGTGGAGTGGGAGAGGACTCTCAGCGGCCAAAGCTGCGCTGCTATCCAACCAGCCGGCTGGTGTTTGTCTCTCTTCTATTTCCACTCAGTGTTATCAATAGCCGATATTTTCCAATAGTATAATTTATATATTTTTGTCTCCCTGTTTTTCATCAGCCCTGCCGTTTGCTATTGTGCCGGATTACCTAATGATTGCTGATTTAAAAAAGTATATTATTGAAATTTGCTGTTAGTGCAAACAAAAAAGGAATAAGCAAAAAATGATTATGCGCATCAACGGTCTCTTTGCCCTTATTGTACTTACTTCCGTGCTGGTGAGTTGTAACGGCAACAAAGCTACAAATAACACATCCGTACAGTTAGACTCCC
Organism: Chitinophagaceae bacterium; assembly: GCA_020854215.1. Classification (GTDB taxonomy): domain Bacteria; phylum Bacteroidota; class Bacteroidia; order Chitinophagales; family Chitinophagaceae; genus Agriterribacter. The sequence continues at coordinate 949 of JADZFY010000210.1, forward strand.
TCGAACGCAAAGAAATCCTGGAACATTCGCCTGTGCTTTCACCCCAAAAGTCGCTTGCAGCAATGCAGGTGGAAGAAGGATTTGAAGTGCAACTGGTAGCCGCTGAACCACTGGTAAGCGCACCCATTGCTTTAACCTTCGACAAAAAAGGGAGGATATGGGTACTGGAAATGGTGGGCTATATGCCCGACACGGCAGGGACCGGTGAAAATCAGCCCAATGGAAAAATCGTTATCCTGGAAGACAAAAACGGAGACGGCCAAATGGATAACCGGAAAGTTTTTCTGGATTCCCTGGTGTTGCCCAGAGCAATCTGCCTCACCGATAATGGCATCCTCGTGGCCGACCCGCCCAGCCTTTGGTTTATTGAAATAAAAGATGACCGGCCCGGAAAAAAAACATTGGTGGATGCAGCTTATACTTCAGGTACTAACGTAGAGCACGATGCCAACGGTTTATTGCGGGCAATGGACAACTGGATTTACAGCGCCAACTCCGAAAAACGATACCGAAAGAAAAACGGACAATGGCTTACCGAATTTACCCGCTACCGCGGCCAATGGGGAATAACACAGGATGACTACGGCAGATTGTTTTACAATAATAATTCACAGAACTTATTAGGCGACTATTTCCTTCCCTCCACCGGCACGGGCAATATCAACCAGCGCAGGGTAGCTGGATTTAATGTAAAAATAGTGGAGAACAACAGGGTGTTCCCCTCCCGCCCCACGCCCGGTGTTAACAGGGGTTATATGGAAAACATTCTGGACAGTAACCATCGCCTGGTGGAGTTTACAGCGGCCTGCGGGCCTGTGATTTACCGTGGCGGGTTGTTTGATAAAAGCTTTCACAACAATGCTTTTGTGGCCGAACCCGCTGCCAACCTCATTAAACGAAATATACTGCATGAGGACGGCTATTTGGTAAACGGACAACAAGCGTATGACGGAAGGGAATTTTTAACCAGTATTGATGAACGTTTTCGCCCGGTAAATTTATATAACGGTCCCGATGGCGCCCTGTACATAACGGATATGTATAGAGGCATTATTCAGCATAAAATGTATTTAACCGATTACCTGAAAAAAGAAATCGGTGAACGGCACCTTTCACAACCGCTCAATTGCGGCCGCATTTACCGGGTAGTTCCAAAGGGCACAAATTTCAACTCCGTTTCCATACCGGGCGATCCGGAAAAGCTGGTCGCACTTCTGCAATCGCATAACGGGTGGATAAGAGATAAGGCTCAGCAACTGCTCATAGACGGAAAGAAAATCAACGCTATTCCCGCCCTTCGCGAAAATCTTAAAAAAACAGACCAGCCCGTTACACTCATTCACTCGCTGTGGACGCTCGAAGGATTGGATACGCTGCAGGCGGAGGATATTTTACCTCTGCTTCAGAACAACAATCCGCACATCCGAAACCAGTCCATTTCGGCGCTGAAATCTGTAGTAAACAAAACCAACTTTGAACAGTTTGCACAGGCGCTGCAGCAATTGATTACAACCAAAGACAGTTTAACAGCACCTTATATCGCATTGGGAATTCGGGCAATAGATCCGTTTAATAAATCCCGCGCCGATAGCCTGCTCCTGGTACTGGCAAAAACCTTTTCAGGCAATACTTATGTGAGCGATGCCGTAATCAGCAACCTGGAAAACAGGGAAAAAGCGTTTTATCAAAAATATGCACCCGCCCCGGCCGATACGAACCTCGCTATCATCCGGCAGTTGCAAAAAACGATTGCTGTTATAGACAGCAGGAAGAGTAAAAAAGATACTGCACTGATGAAAAAGTTATTTCCCGAGGGCATCCGCTTATTCACCTCTACCTGCCAAACCTGCCATGGTGAAGATGGAAATGGTTTGACGGCGCTGGCGCCACCACTAAATAATTCGGAATGGGTAACCGGCGACAAGGATAAATTGATTGCAATTGTATTGTACGGATTAACCGGCCCGGTTAAGGTGAATAACAAAACATACAAATCACCGGAAATCAGCGGAGAGATGCCCGGACTGGGCCAAAACAAAGACATCAGCGACGAAACCCTCGCCCAGGTATTGAGTTATATTCGCCGTAACTGGAATAATAACGCTTCGGCCATTACGCGTGAAGACGTGAATAAAATACGCGGGCACTGGAACCAACGGCAACAACCATTTACTGCTGAGGAACTGA
>JADZFY010000211.1 GCA_020854215.1 Chitinophagaceae bacterium
AATGGTGTCGGCACTTTCGGCACTTTGCTTAAACTTTTTGAGGTAATTAAAAAGTTTACCGTTTACAAAGTCGGTGAGGTCGTCACCTGTTAATGCTGTATGATGATTGAGTTTTCCATCTTTGTCTTTTGGTGCTGCCCAAATAGTCCAGCGGTAATCTTTGTCAATGATAGGCGTGTAAGTTTTGCCTGTGAGTTCGGCTGCTGTGGCTCGGTCTTTCTCTAAATCGTCCAAATATTTAAGAAACAAAATCCAAGAGGTTTGCTCCACATAGTCCAATTCACTACCGCAACCAGCGTCTTTGTGAAGTATATCGTCAATATTTTTAAAAGTCTGCTCGAACATTATATATTTCTGTTTTAATCAATTTGTAAAGTTATCATTCTTGTCGGTGCGTTGGCAAAAAAATAGCTTCCCGAAAAATCGGGACAGGCTTTTTGGGTTTGCGAAGGGTCGGTCCCGATAGCTATCGGGATGTCGGGCAAAACCAAATCCCGAACGGTCGGGACAGGTTGTGCCGTTTGTGCGGCTGGCGAAAATTGTTTTTAAAAAATGTGCGGTGGGAAAAAAATAAAAAACATAGGGTCGGTCAGCGTGTCGGTTTAGATGCTGTCCGTTTGTAATATCGTTTCTATGTCTCTGGTCACCTGTCAAAATGGTTTACTTTATTTCAGTTTATGTCAGTCGTTTTATTGTTATCGTGTCGTCCAATACGCTTGCTGGTAACTCTCCGCTTCGCGAATCGAATTCCCAATTACAATTACTTTCAAGCAATTTTAACCGCTTAAAGCACTTCTAAGCACTTATAAATGTCTATCAAACCTATTCGATTATTGGCAATATAGCAAAAGGACCGGGAGGGGACAAATAGCAAGGCAGAAAATTAATTATAGGCTTCACCGCCAAATGAAGCAAAGCAATGCGACAATTGGGAATGCCCCGTTAGCCAGTACAGGGCAGCAGAAGCATTACTTAAAATTTCCTGATGGAAACAATTCTCCCTGGATCACTTTTTGAGATGGTATGCCGTTGCCGGAAGTATGAACAGTGTTACTATTGCTTCTCCCAACTCATTCGATTGCCGGAAATTACGTTTAGTGAGCACTTCCTATTACAACATTAACCATCATTCCTCCCATGAGCTTTCTTTCCTGTTCACTTAGGTTTCCCTTAGCATAGGCTGAAAAAGAAAAATATTTTGATACCGGCACCTGATGTTAGCTTCTTCTCATCATTTTTACGGAGAACCATCCGAGTAATAATATAATGACCGCCATGATTATCCACAACCAGGCCTTGTTTTTGAAAAGCGGTTCTGGTAGCGGTGCTTTTTGTTTTCCCGTGGATTGTTCTTTTCCTAATGTTAACGCTGTTAATGTTGCCGGAATTTTTTCGGCAAAGCGATCTATGTCGTACCGGGGTTTAGCCGCAATGCTATTGCCGTAAACCATAAAGTAGTCTGCCTTTTCCGTAAACCGAACAACCAGTTCATGCTGGTATCCTTTTACCTGTACACTATCAATGGTTAAAGGTGCATTGTTATGGTTCTCAATCAAAATCTTAAGTATTTGAACATGGGTGTCCTCAAATTTAAATTCATTCTCTTCAATCGAATTCAACACGCCCGAGGTGAGTGTAACGTAATGGTACTTCCAGCCCCGTTCTGTTTTGAAACTGTCGGACAAAATCTGTATGGTAACCGGCCGGTAGTAATCCATACTATCTTTAACTTTAATTTGCACAAAGCTTAGCGGAACAGGCATTGGCAGGGCTATATCAATTTCGGTTTGCTTCGATTCCTTATTTACATTTGTTTCAAATTTAATTACCGGGTAGTTCCGGTATTCTCCGGCAGTAATTTCATTTTGTGTAATTCCTGCACCGGAGAGTGCAGGTTTTTCTTTGCTGTTTATAAACAATCGGAAATAACGATACTTTGATCCGGGAAAGTTCAACGTAGTGAACCTGAAATCAGTGAGATTATTTTTAATGGAAACAATACGGTAATCATCAACTATTGTAAACCACTCATCCTGATTGTGGCTACCTTGTAATGTAACACGCCAGTCAAAATTTTGCTGTTTGAATTCAAGTTTAATCTGGTTAACAGCAGCAATTGCCGGATTTTCGAAAGTGAAATAATATCCTTTAGCATTGTAAGACGCATTGAGTGTTTGAAACGCGATGCTGTTTTCTGTGATTTTTTCAGTTTTTACCCGGAGCAGATAGGGTGCTTCAACCGTATCATTGGCTGCAGTAATGCCAAATATCCGGATGTCATTAAGATTGGGTAACAGTTTCCCAAACACGGTATCCGGAAGGATCATTTTATGCCATTTTTCTGTTATCCCAGTCAATTCACGTTTGTAGCCGTAATCGCCAATTTGTCCATAAGACAGGGAGCATGCGAGTAAAAGAAAAGAAGACAATAGTTTAACTGACAATTTCATCTGCTATAATATGTTTGTATTTGTTGTACAAGAATGAAATGATCAAAAGCAGCACACCCAGCGACACCAGAACAATTGTTTTGGAAACGGTATCCAAATGCGAAATATCATAAAAAAACAGTTTAACCAGTGTAGCGCCAAACAATGCAATAGCGCCAATGCGCAGGTGTTTTTTCTTTTTCCATATTCCCAATGCAATCAAAAACAAGGCATACATTCCCCAGAGAATGCTTAAACCAAGTTTATAGGATTGTGTTGATGCGCCAATGTCCATCCAGTTAATCAATTCACTGCTCGCAACCCATAAAACGGTGGCGTGTACCAGCAAGTCAATTGCAATATTAAAATTCTTATGCATAAAATACGGGCGGATGTACCGGTAGCAAGCCATTAATGCCAGTGCAACAAAAGCAAATGAAATATACCTTATGCCAATATGGAAAGGACCGCTTTTATAATACGGGGAAGGTGGTTGCTCCAGGTAACTTTCACGTAATTCACTCAACGCATATAATCCCTGACCTAAGAAAACCAGGAGCACTAAAATAATCAAACCCATATTTACCAGCGTTAACTGCCGGCTTTTTATTTTCTTGAAATTGAACCAGGCCAGTGCCGACACGAAAAGCAGGGAATAATTGATTACCCAGATTATTTTGAATCGGTTTAAGTCGAAATTAAACATGGAGTCAGCATACTGGCTGCTTTCAGCAGGGATTTTGACCAATGAATCTGTAAAAAGCTGATTCCAGTAAGTTTCAATTTCTATACGGAAAGTATAGTAGAGGGAGAAGAGTAATATTCCCGGAACAAAAAAGTCAATAGCTTTTGAGATTATCTTCTGAGAGGTGAAGGCCGAAGCGTACCGTTTATTTTGATTCAGTACGTTGATAAAAGCAAAAGCCAATACAAACAGCAGTGAGCTTAAGAAATAGATATTGAATAAGGGCACTATTCTCGTTTCAGGATCTTCAGGGTAATAGCTGAAATAAACTGAGGACCAATCGTGAAGGATACTGAAAAAAGCCAGTATCATTAACAAATAGGAAAGTTTTTCATATACCGGAACAGTTTTGGTTCTGCCAATCCAAAACAGCAATGCCGCTTCTCCGGCCCAGAGTAAGGTAACCCAGTTGCCATCTAATTGTACCGGAATGGCAATGGTAATAAACGTAAGTACCAGACCCGAAACCATGTAAAACAAGTTTCTGTCGGCAAGCTTCTGGCGGTAAATTACTGTACTCACCACAAAATGCACAATGGCATTGAGCAGTGTAAATAGCCCCAGAAGCTGGCTGGTTGTTTCATGATCGCTTAATAAGGCATAGCCGATGCCATAAAAGATGAATGAATTGATCAGCAGCAACACAACATCGGGAAACGTAAATTTTTCCTTTTTTACCAATTTATAGGCAAGCGTTGTTGCATAAAACAGCGCAAAGAATATGGCAAGAAAGGTTAGGGCCAAACCCAAATGCTGACTTGTTACATACTTGAATGCGAACCAAAAAACGTAGATGAGCCAGGTGAGTCCGAAGGCGGAATAATAAAGCGGTTTCCAGTATTTTTTAAAAGCGATAAAAAGAATGCCGGTGTTGATGATAGCCATATAGGTAAATAACACCGTCACATTTCCTGAACCGTCGCTCAGTAAAAACGGAACGGCATAAGCACCAACCAATCCAATGTGCGCAATTACCTGCCTGTTGTAATGAAGCGCAGCCACTACGGTAAATGCGGTAAAAACCACCATTAGGGCAAAAGTGAGCATTTGAGGAATCAAACCGTAAAAGGAGTAAGCGGCATAGGTAATAAAATACAGTATGGCCATGGCACCGCTCAGCAGTACTGCACTGAAGTTCTCGTATTTCTTTTTCAGTTTTATGGCAAAGCCAATCAGTGCGAGGCCAACCAGATAGCCCAAAACTATTCTGGTGAGCGGGCTGATCAATTGATGGTCAATAGCATATTTTGCGCCAACAGCAACCCCGATAATGGTAATGGCAATACCGATTTTACTGATCAGGTTTTCGCCAATAAGCTTCTCCAGGTCGGTTTTTACTTTTGGTGGTGTATGGATTGACGCAAGCGGCTTCAGAGGTGGTTTCTGCTGAACGGGCTCTCGGGGATTTTCAAACCGGGGTACAACATTTTCCTTTGGAGTTTCCGGAAACTCAATGGCGGCCGTATTGCCAGGCCTTACTTCTCCTTCCCTACCCATCCGTGCCGTACCTGCATCTTTTAGTTGATTTATTTCAATGCGTAAATTATTGATCTCTTCCGAAAAGTCGTTTTGCTTTTTTAAAAGCGTATTTAATTTTTCAAGGAGTAGATTGATCTCATTGCTATTGTCTGTCATGTTACAATGGTCTGTTTATTATGGTGTTGGTATAGGTGCCGAAGTACAGATAACAGCGATATGCTCCGCGGGGTATACCAGGTTGATAATTTATTAAGCGTTCAAGATATAGATTTTTTGGCGAAAGCAATATGAAACGGAATTGAATGTAATAAAATTCGGTATGATGCAGGTAATTTTACATCCCCGCTTCCAGCGGTTGCCCGGTTATTCCAGGCAATTCATCACTATGGGCAAGTTTCAAATCTTTACCATTGAGTTGTACAGCAGTTCCCTGAAGTGCTGTTGAAGAGCTAAACAGCAGGTACTACTTAAAATTTCTTGATGGAAACAATTCTCCCTGGATCACTTTTTGAGATGGTTTGCCGTTGCCTGGTGCAGCACGAACGGTGTTATCATGATGATCAGTGCCGGATAGCCCTATCCTTTCGGATTCTCGGTTGTGCGTAACCGTTTCATACAAAAGCCAGGTCATGTTGTAGCAGGTGCGTACCACCAGATGAATCACTTCGCCTTCTTTTTGAAGATGACCGGCAACCATCAACAGTTTTGATTGTAATATTTCTTTACGGTATTGCTCAAACACGTTTTTAAAAACTACGAGGTTAGCCGTGCCCGTTTCATCTTCAATGGTAATAAAACAAATACCGCTTGCCGTACCGGGGCGTTGCCGCACCAAAACAATACCGGCCACACAAAGAAAGGTGCCGGCAGCACAACGCGAAAGCTCGGCAGCCGAAATAATTTCATTCTCGCAAAGCCGGTTCCGTACAAAACTTACCGGATGTGCTTTTAACGAAAGCGTGGTACTGCTATAGTCCTGCAATACGTGCTCCGCCGCTGTCATTTCGGGCAGGATGGCAGGTTTTTCCTGTGCACTCTCCGAAGGCTGGCCTTTAAATATACCCAGCGGTTTATCGGCCAATGCCGCCACTTCCCACAATGCCCGCCTGCGATCTAATCCTAAAGACCGGAATGCATCCGCATCTGCCAGGCGCTCTAATGCCGCCGGAGCAACACCCGCATCATGCAGAAAATGTAAACCGGTATAGGGCTGCTGCCTGCCTGCCAGCAACAACTGCACATCAGCCTCTCCCAACCCTTTAACCTGCCGGAAGCCCAGCCGTATAGCGCAGTATCTGCCGGATTTTTCTTCCATGGTATTGTTCCACTGCGAGTAGTTAACATCAACCGCTCTTACTTCCACGCTATGCTTACGGGCATCCGCCACCAGTTGCGCAGGCGCGTAAAAACCCATGGGCTGGCTGTTGAGAATAGCTGTGGTAAACACATCGGGGTAATAATACTTTAACCAGCAGGAAACATAAACCAGCAGGGCAAAGGAAGCAGCATGGCTTTCGGGAAAGCCATAACCTCCAAACCCTTCCAACTGCCGGAAAACACGTTTAGCAAAAGCCTCTTCATATCCCCTGGCGATCATTCCGCCCACCAGCTTTCTTTCCCATTCACTCACTTTTCCCTTAGCTTTAAATGTAGCCATGCTCCGGCGTAACCCGTCTGCTTCGGCAGGAGTAAAACCGGCAGCTACAATAGCTATTTCCATAGCCTGTTCCTGAAAAAGCGGAACACCCAGTGTTCTCCCCAAAATTTCTTCCAGTTCTTTCGACGGGTATTCTACCGGCTCTTCGCCATTACGCCGCCGCAGGTAGGGATGTACCATATCTCCCTGGATGGGGCCGGGCCTTACAATGGCCACCTCAATCACCAAATCGTAAAAAGTTTGGGGTCGCAAACGCGGCAGCATACTCATCTGTGCACGGCTCTCAATTTGAAAAACACCAATCGTATCGGCACGGCTGATCATTTCATAAACCGCCGGATTATCCTGCGGAATATTGGCCAGTGTAAGATCAAGGTCGTAATACTTTTTTGCCAGATCAAAGGCTTTGCGAATGCAGGTTAACATGCCCAACGCCAACACATCTACTTTCAAAAAACCTAATGCTTCAATATCATCCTTGTTCCACTCAATATTTGTCCGGTCTTCCATACGGGCATTAATAACAGGGCACAGGTCGGATAATCTTCCCTGTGTAATCACAAATCCCCCCGTATGCTGACCCAACTGGCGCGGGAAGCCAATGTACTGCCGGGTGAGTTCTAAAACCTTCAATAAGGTGGGATCATCCGATCTGAAACCATTACCCGAAACGGTTTTCCCACTCATCCAATCGTCATTAAATTCATATCCCGATTTTGCCAGATGATCTACTGCATCCACAGAAAGCCCCATGGCCTTGCCCACATCACGAACGGCTCCTTTCCAGTGTACCTGGGTAACGGTGGCCACTACCCCTGCACGATGGCGCCCATACTTGTTGTAGATATACTGCATCACTTCTTCCCGCCGCTCATGTTCAAAATCCACATCAATATCGGGTGGTTCATCCCTTGCATCCGACATAAACCTCGCAAACAGCATTTTAAATTTTGCCGGACTTACCGAAGTAATACCCAGGCAGTAACACACTACCGAATTGGCCGCTGAGCCGCGCCCCTGGCAAAGAATATTTTTACCGCGGGCAAAACACACAAAATCATGTACCGTTAGGAAATAGGATGCATAATTTTTACGCTTTATAAAATCCAGTTCATACTGTATGGTTGTATTAATACCAACCGGAATACTGCTGCCAAATTTTTCATCGGCTCCCTGCCAGGTTAAATATTCCAGTTCTTCCTGTGGTGTGCGCCCTTCACGGGTGAGTTCTTCGGGATAGATATATTTGAGCTCATCCAACGAAAAGCTGCAGGCATCGGCTATTTCACGTGTTCGCGTAATTGCATCGGGATATTGCCGGAAAAGTCTTTGCATTTCCTTTGCCGGCTTCAGATACCGCTCTGCATTCTGGCAGAGCAGATAACCCGCATTGCGAATGGTTTTCTTTTCTCTTATACAGGTTAGGATATCCTGCAACTGCCGCCGGCCGGCATCATGATAATACACATCGTTTATGGCCACCATTGGCATATTGTACTGCTGCGACAACTGCGACAAACGAAACAGTTTTTTAGCATCATCACCCCGGTAAGCACAAATGGCGCCTAAATAAATATCTGCCCCCAATTTCTTCCTGTATTCCGCTACTGCATCTTTAAAACTTTTTTCAAAATCGAACCATTCATTCAATCTGTCGGGTGGAACAAGAATAAATTTTATTCCTTCGGCATGTTCGTAAACATCTTTTTTATAGAGTTCGCATTTTCCTTTTTCTGTGCGCAGATTTCCTTTGGTGAGTAAAGCCGAAAGTTGTGCATAGGCTTTTTTATCTGTTGGATAAGCCAAAAGACTTGGCCCGTCTGCCAGATTAAGGCAGCAGCCGGGAATAAATTTTATACCGGATTTTTTTGCCGCAATATGTGCTCTTACAATACCGGCCAAGGTGTTATGATCGCATAGGGCAATAGCATCATAGCCAAGCTGTACGGCATATTCCATTAACTCCTCCGGGTGAGACGCGCCTCGCAGAAAACTAAAATTAGAGGTAACCTGCAGTTCTATGTAGGGATATTCCTTCATGACTGTTAAGCAAAAAATCCATGGATAAACCACCCCGGCTCCTCCTGGTCGTACGTGCCCGACCGAAAGAGCCAGTAGCGTGCGCCCGCTTCATCTTCAACACGATAATAATCCCTTATTTGTGTGTTATCGTCCTGCCACCATTCCCGGGCAATCCGCTCCGGCCCATCTGCCTTCCTGATCTTATGCATAACCCCTTTATAAATAAACATCATGGGCGGATAATCCGGAACAGGCACCATTACTTTAATGCGTTCGGGTTTTTCTAAAAGACAGATCGGACGCGGTCTGTCGGCTTTCCACTCCGTATCCGGCTGTTCAAATAGCGTATGCGTGAGTTTTACAGATCGCTCCGGCCAGTACTGTTCTACCGGCAGATAACGGCGGATAGACTGAGTGCCGGCTCTTCCCGCAATACGATCCAGCAGATTGGCCAATGCGTTATTTTCGTTGCCACAGCCGGGTACCGCCCATAAAGCCTCCTGTTGCGAAGACAGTTTTTCAACAACCGGGGCTTCCATTACAAACAACTCGATGCCTAAAGCGGGTTGTATAGCACTTATTTTCTGCTCAAACAACTGCAGCAAATGCTTTACATTACGCACGGGACGGTTGGTGCCGATGGCTATTTGCTGAATAGCGCCATCAATACGACAGCCTTTAAATACGGCTTTTCGTAATCCTTTACCTTCCTGATACAGTTGTTGGGCAAGCCGGTTCAGCAATGTTTTTAAGGCTATCTCTATTCCTGTCCGTGTTTTTATCGGCTCCAGACAGGGCAGGCAGACCTGAAATACAACAGCAGGCTGTACCGATTCCAATGGCTCGGGTACAGTTCCCGATGCCTGTCCAATTCGCTTTAGTATTTCCTGTCCAAACCGGCGGCGCAGCACCGGATGTGGCATGTGCATAAAATCACCGATGGTATGAAAGCCCAGTTTATACATCCTGTCAAGCACAAAGGGTTCCAGGCGCAGGCCCGCAGGCGGCAACAGTTGTATAGCCTGCATTTGTGCACCCGGCGCTATTATCGTCTGCTTTCCATATCTCGCCAATGCCCAGGCAGCGCCGATGGTATCGGCAATGGCCGCCTTAGCAGAATATCCTATTTTATCCAGTTGGCAAATAATGTCATTAAGGTAATGCACCTCCCCACCCCACAGATGTGTACAGCCGCTGGTGTCTAATATAATACCATCGGGTATATCCACTGCTGCCACAGGTGTAAAGCGCAATGCCCACTCCGCAAGCCCCAACAGTGTCTTTTCGGCAATACCCTCCTGATAGTTGAATACTTGCAGATTGGGCAATATCGCCCTGGCATCGGTTACTGCCATACCGGTACGCACTCCTTTTTGTGTTACTGCACTACCGGATGCCTGTACTATTATACGACCGCGTACAACGGCAGAGAGAACAAAATCCACTTCTTTCAACTCCGGTTTACTGCGGATTGTTCTGTCTGTTAACAGATACGGCAACCATACACTCATATATCTCCCCATTGTTAACCGGTTTTAGCAGCCGGAACGGATAGCCTGCCGATATCGGCACGGGTTACCCGGAATCCATTGGGCGACCAGTTCACGATCCATGCACCGGGCTTGCCGTTACGAATTTTCTGCAGTTCCACATTCCAGGAAGGCATTCCAACCCCCGGCATTCCACAGCCACTGCTACTTTCAACAGGTTTGATACGCCAGCGTGAAACACATGCGATGTGGGCAACCGGCTTCTGTGTATGCCGATGAATAAAGCCTGTAACACGACTATCTTCAACAGCAAGTTGCAAGCGTCTTGATTCCGTGAAACTGAGTTCAGATATTTCGCCTACTACTGAAGCAAGGGTGTTGCATTTTAAACCTTCTTCCATCATCCAAAGCGCCTCTTTATTACCGGAGGCATCAGCAAAAACCACCTGGTCGGGTTTTACGCCAAACGCTTTCAAACCAGGAGCAAATACCCTTCGTTTGGTAGTTACCCAAAGGCAGGCGCCATTATTCATTAAGGCGCCAACAAGTCCGGATATAAAACCACAGGTCACCGCCACTTCCTCAGCACTGGTACTGACAAATTCATGAACAGTAGCCACAGGAAATACTTTATTGGGAAAGGCTTCATTCATCAATCCAAGCCCAATATCTCTCCATTCATGTTCCAATGGCGGACGAAAGCCCTGTAATTCGAGTATCTCTTTTTGTAATTTTTGAACTTGTTCAGCTTTGTTTATAATTGCCTGTTCCATTTTAAACAACAATCCAAATTACTAATTTTTTTAGTATTTAAGAACTAACAATATTAGTAATTATAAATCTCCCAGACAAATTTTTCTGGGCGTGGAAAGAGGATATCATGAAGGCTTACTAAAAAAGCCCTGCACATTGTGCAGGGCTTTGTGACCCCGTCAGGATTCAAACCTGAAACCTTCTGATCCGTAGTCAGATACTCTATTCAGTTGAGCTACGGGGCCTGACTTACAGTTTAGGGCGGCAAAAATAAAATAAAAAAGGTTGCAGGCAAAATCAATATCAAACAACATGCATTTCAGACCTGATTGTGCTTGAAGTACTAAAATTGAGATGATTAGTTACATAATTCATTTCTTAAAACACAGTACCAGTACGTGGAATACATCACTATCGAACAGGAGGAAAAAGCGTGGTAGTAGAGGCAAAAGGCTCGAAAAGCCAGGGCCATCAGGAAGGCATATCATCAATTACTTTTCTTAGTTCAGCTCTTTTTTCCCGGGTTAAAAAAGTTTTATCCACTAAAGAGACCAGTATAATAACTGCTTCAAAAACGATTATTGTTAATTTTCCGGGTAATGAAAGATACTGTGTACCTGTAAGCATGATAAAAGCAGAACTAAGCAAAAAAGCCAAAACAAGCAGTAATGATTTCTTCATAATTAATTTAAATACAGTAATAAATATGAACCTTGCGATGAGGTATTTGAAATAGGTTAGAGGTGGCGGGTGCTGTATATTTTTGGGAGAAAAGACTTTAATTGATTTCGGAACGTTGCATTGAGTTCAAAATTTTTATTTAATGTTTTGCGTTGTGAATTTAATAGTACCGTAAAAAATTAATTTAATTCGGCCCGGGAAAGGGCTTCAATGAAGTAAAGAAAGCCTGTTTCATCTAGGCAAGGCTGGAGAAAGCACCTTGCCAATTGCAATAGTAAAACCGGTGACCCGGCTAAATAAGATAACCCTTCATTTACGGGATCGCATAAATCAGACAATTTTTTTTGCCGGCACATTATTTTAAAATGTTCCCTGATGACTTTATAATCGTTATGCATCGGGCAGGGGCGGGAGGCAGAGCATTTGCTTAATCCCAATCCACATTC
>JADZFY010000212.1 GCA_020854215.1 Chitinophagaceae bacterium
ACTTTTGTCTTTCGGGTGCAGATGTTTTTTTAATTCTTCCTCATTCAATTCAATACCCAATCCTGGTGCAGAAAGGGGCACATTGGCAAATCCTTTCGTGATCAAATTTCGACCATCGGTAGTTTTTACGAGGCTTTCCCACCAGGGCAAGTCAACAGAATGATGCTCCATCGCCAGGAAGTTTTCAGTTGCCGCGGCGCAGTGTACACAAGCCATAAATGAAACCGGGGTTCCTGCCTGATGCATGGCCATAGCAATTCCATGCTCCTCTGCATAATCTCCAATTCGTTTTGTTTCCAGCAGTCCGCCCGAAGAAGCCAAATCAGGATGAATAATATCTACAGCATGTTTATCAATAAGCGGTTTAAAATATTTTAGCAGATAAATATCTTCTCCGGTAAGCGTTGGCGTTTCTAACGCGTCTGTCATCGTTTTCCATTGTTCCGTATATTCCCAGGAAACCAGGTCTTCCAGCCAGGCGAGCCTGTATTTTTCCAGCGCCCTGCCCAAACGAATACCATTGTTCAAATCAAAATGCCCATAGTGATCCGTTGAAAGCGGAATTTCATACCCCACCATTTCTCTTACATTGTTCACTATTTTTCCCAGTTCATCCAGTCCTTTTTCGGTGATTTGGATTTGCGTAAACGGGTGCAAGGTATTGGCGTAAGACATATATCCACCCTGCCATTGCCTTAACGCTCCATTGTCTTCCCAAAATTTCTGGTTTACGAGCGTACCCGGAATACCTTTTAATTCACCAATAGAGACATCCATCTTCAGCCAGGTATAACCCTGCTCTTCTGTTCTGTACTTTATCAGTTTCAATTGCTCTTCCGGCGATTGTGCTTCCGGTGTATCGGCATAGATACGAATCTTATCCCGGTACCTTCCTCCCAACAGTTGCCATGCGGGAACATTATAAGCCTTGCCACAAATATCCCATAGCGCCATTTCAACAGCACATATGCCACCGGCCTGGCGGGCGGGTCCTCCAAACTGTCTGATGATCTTAAAGATCATTTCTACGTTACAGGGGTTTAATCCCAGAATACGGCTTTTTAGCATTAATGCATAGCGCGGATCAGCGGCATCCCTTACTTCTCCCAAACCATATATACCCTGGTTGGTATCTATTCGAATAATGGCGGTACCGCCCATTACAGAAGTTAATACGTAACGCAAGTCGGTTATTTTAAGATCAGAAGGCGCTGAAAATTTATTCACTTTAGAAGTGGTATGCCCGATTACTTCTTCAAAAGGCAAAGCCATCATACCACCGAGAGCGAGCCCACCCATAGCTGTATTTTTAAGAAAATTGCGACGACTTCTGTTTGTTGCCGGATCATTTAATTCTACTTGTATCGCATCCGCTTCATCTTTTTCGATTTGTTTATTTGCCGAGATCATCTGCTTTAAAATACTTTTCATGTTTTTAATATTTAAAAGTGAAAACCGGAAATCTCCCGTAATGGCTTAATTAAATTTCAATTCCAAACAGGTTTTAGTAATTGCGTTCTTTCAAATAATCATCAAGTTCTTTTTGTGTCATGGGTAATTTACCCGGATAATTTTTTAACCAATGCAGAAAGTCCTTTTTGATTTCTTCCGTCCATTGGCTGTCAATCTGACCAGCGAGATATTTTCCTTCGCGCAAACGCTGGTGACCAAATTCATCGCGCAATGCTGTTACTTCCGAAGTAATCACCAACTCCTCTACAAGCGCTGCAGGAATGAAGATAGTACCAAATTTATTCGCTAACACAACATCCCCGGGCAGCACTACCGCTCGCCCTATGCGAATGGGTGCATTAATACTGGTAAGCATCATTTGTTGAATGTAAGAGGGATCCTGTCCTTTGATCCAACCATTAAAGCCTTTTATTTTTTCCAATCCTGCCTGGTCACGAACAGACCCGTAAAAGATTACGCCACGCCCGGATCGTGCATAAATAGAAGTGCCCAGATTATCTCCGATGAGCGTACCATCTGCAATCTTTCCATAACCATCTGCAACATACACATCGCCGGGTACCAGCACATCAATAGGCCAGGAATTTGTTCCTCCTTTTTGTGCCCGTTGTTCCTTTCTCCCCTGCTCCTGCACTATTTTCACAAAATCGGGTCGGGAAGGCATATACTGGGCTGTCACCACCCGACCGGTCATCACACTGTCCGGGTGAATTACAATCCACTCTCCTTCATATTGATTTTGATAACCTTTGTTTCGTAAAACGCCCCAGGCCTCTTCCATAGAGATATTCCTGAGCCGTTCCAAAATAGCATCGGATACTTTTGGCCTCCCATCAGAAAAACGTTCTCCTTTCCAGTCTGCTGTAAGGGTTCTAATATATTCAGGAGTGGAGCCCACCCGTTGCGCTGAGGATAAAAAATAACTTCCCAGTAAAACCAATAATAAAAATCCTTGTTTTTGCATAACTAAATAATTGATTCTTCAATTTGAATTTACATCAAATATTTGTCATGCTCGTTCAAACTAATCAGGACGTGTACCCTTCTCATACCATGCCTTACTTGTATCACCCCAGGAATACGCGGTCTGACGCTCTTCCTATCCGCTTCTGTCTGTTTGGGAGAGGTCACTTCGAAGAAAGAAAATCACGGATACCATCCGTGATCAATCAATGGGCACATGTCATCGTGAGGAGGAATACGCCAGTTGGGTAGCTTTGACAGGAGATTCAGCAATAGGCATCATTGGCAACGGAGAAATTGTCACTGTCTTTTCATTTAATCATTTGATAGGTGTAACTTGAAAAGAATCAAAATTAATCCTATGCGCATTTTAAACTTAGGGAGAAACACTTCGCATTTCCTGGTGGCTGCGTGTTTGCTATTTTCAGGCTGTAGGACAAGTGATGACAAAGGACGTACGTGGTCTGTATATAAAGCAGATGCGGCAAGTTCCAGTTTTTCGCCGCTGGACCAGATCAACATAACTAATATTAGTCAGCTAAAACCAGCGTGGTCATTTACCTTCAGTGATCTTCCTAAAGATGCACAACCATCTAACAGTCAGTGCAACCCCATCATCGTAGATGGAATAATGTATGTCACTTCGTCTAAACGAGTGGCGTATGCAATTGATGCTGCCACCGGCAAACAAATTTGGGTACACGATCCTTATAGTGATGGTGGCGGAGGGGGTGGTGGCGTTGGCCGCGGCGTCACCTACTGGGAAGACGGAAACGATAAACGCATTTTTTATGCGGCAGGTACCAACCTGGTAGCCGTAAACGCACTTACGGGCAAAACAATTGAGCACTTCGGCGATAATGGAAAAGTAAACCTGAACCTTCACCTGCGGGATGATCCTGCTTCAATTGCCGTAACCATGACGTCTCCAGGCATTATTTATAAAGACCTTATTATTGTTGGCTCCCGATTACCCGACCTGTATGGCACTCCACCCGGCCATATCCGTGCCTATCATTGCAAAACAGGCGAACTTGCCTGGATATTCCATACTATTCCGCAACCCGGAGAGCCGGGATATGAAACCTGGCCTAAAGACGCATATAAATATGCCGGTGGGGCAAACAGTTGGGCGGGAATGGCGGTAGATGAAAAGCGGGGAATTGTTTATGCCGCACTGGGTTCACCAACATACGATTTTTATGGTGCTGACCGAATTGGAGCCAACCTGTATGGTAATTGCGTACTGGCGCTGGATGCAGCTACCGGCAAACACATATGGCACTTTCAAACCGTTCATCACGATATTTGGGATTATGATTTACCTGCACCACCTACGCTTGTTACCATTACCAAAGACCGGAAAAACATTGACGCGGTAGTCCAACCCACCAAACAGGGCTTTCTTTTTGTATTAGATCGTGAAACAGGAAAACCGATTTTTCCGGTGGAAGAAAAAGCGGTTCCAAAATCGAACCTTCCGGGAGAAGA
>JADZFY010000213.1 GCA_020854215.1 Chitinophagaceae bacterium
CAGTGTGAAACCCGTTGTTCCTCATCCCTATACTTATCCGAACACCCTCTACAATGCCCTCAATGCCTTCTCCCGGTTTTTCGGTAAACTCCTGCACATTTAAACCGCGCGTTACGCCTATATGTTTGGTTATTGCTTTACTAAGCGGATGACCGGAACAGGATGCCAGGGCAGCCACCCGTGCTTTTTGTGAGACAGATAAGGGTGTCCCCTCGTAACCCATCTTTTGCTCGTCAGGATCGGTGAGGGTTCCGGTTTTATCAAATACGATATGGGTTACCCGCGTAATATCTTCAATTACGCCGGCCTTTCGCAGGTAGAACCTGTTGCGGCTGAGGATACGCAAAATATGCCCATTGGTGAAACTGTTGGCTAATAAAAGTGCACATGGGCAGGCAATAATAAAAATTGCTGTTACAGCCGGCCAAATCTTTGCCGGATCGTGTGCCTGCCAATACATGGCTGCAGACAGGGCAATTGCAAATACTACAAGAGTAAAATACCGGCTTATCTTATGTACAAACGATTTACCTTTTTCCTCCTGCCGGTCGTTACTGTTCCAAAGCCGGGTGAGGTAACTCTGCGTTACTTCCTTTACCGTGAGCATTTCAATATTGCCGGCAGTTTGTCTTCCTCCGGCATATATCATTTCTCCCATTTCCTTCTGCACAGGCACCGACTCACCCGTTACAAAGCTGTAATCAATAAAGGCTTTGCCACGGGTTAAAATACCATCCGTTGGAATCAACTCTTCGTTGTGTATGAGCAGCGTTTCATTGACTTTGATTTCGGGTAGCAACACAGGGATTTCCTGATTGTTTCGAATAACAGAAACGGCAATTGGAAAATAAGAAGTATAATCTCTGTCAAATGACAATTGCCTGTATGTTTTATCCTGTAACACCCGGCCTACAAGCATAAAAAAAACAATTCCGCTCATGGAATCAAAATATCCCCCACCCGTTCCGGACACTACTTCCCATACACTGCGAACAAAAGTGATGATAACAGCCAGAGCAATCGGCGCATCTATGTTCAGGAAACGATGCCTGAGGCTTTTCCATGACGACTGATAAAACGGCAATGCTGAATAGAAAAACACAGGGAGCGATAACAGCAGGTTGGCCCAGCGAAAAATACTACGCAAGGCTTCCTCTGTTACATCTACGCCGAGGTATTCGGGAAAACTCAGCAACATGATATTACTAAAACAAAAACCCGCCACACCCAACTGGTATATCATGCTTTTGTCTATCGCCGGACGTGATTGTTTAAGATCGTTGAGACTAATGTACGGTTCGTAGCCAATTGAAGTCAGCAACTCGGCCACTTTCCGAAGAGAAATTTCCTGGTGCAGGAAAATAATCTCCACTTCTTTGCGTGTGAAATTAACCGTTGATGACAGTATTCCTTCATTTAAACGACGCAGATGCTCAAGCAGATAAAGACAGGAGCTACAATGCATCTGCGGCAGATATAACGTAATATGGGTTTGCCTGTCATCCTTAAAACTAATAAGCCTGGCTGCTATACCCTCATCGTCCAAAAATGAAAACTTATCTTTCCGAAATTTTATACGCTGGGTGACCCCGGGCGTTGGGTTGAGATCATAATAATTGCATAATCCATTTTGATTGATTATCTCATACACCAGTTTGCAACCTTCGCAACAAAAATTGCGTTCACCGAGCGTTATTCCGGTAGTAACACACTCCTCGCCACAATGCGTGCACAAAACGGGTGAAATAACAGCCTGGCTCATACAAAAAATTCGGGGGTAAAGTTATCCGGTGTAAAATCGCACATTACTGACAAAGTTCAACACTTAGGTTGATAAAGGTCACGCTACCCGGCCAAATAATATTAACCGGCCCATCATTTTATCCGACCAAATACGTCCCAATTACGAATTATCGGTACGCAAACTTCCTAATTCAAAAGAAAATGTACTCCCAATGCCCAATTCGCTTTTTACATCAATTCGTCCCCCCTGTACTTCCACAAACTCCTTGCTAATGCTCAGTCCTAAGCCTGTTCCTTCTCCCCTTGTACCCGGCACCCGAAAAAAACGATCAAATATTTTACCTACGTATTGCGGCGAAATTCCCTGACCGTTGTCGGTTACCGAAAATTTCACGGAATTCTCCTCCGCTTTCACATCAATGGCTATTGAGGCGCCCTCATAGGAATATCGAATTGCATTGGAAAGCAAATTAGTAAGTACCCATGCCGTCTTCTCCACATCGGCAAGCACCCGGGGTAAGCTATTTTGAAGTTTCGTTTGAATTTTAATTTGTTTATGATCGGCGGCAAGCTTCGTTGCATTTATTGCATATTCCACTATCTCCGTGGCTTCGCAGGGAACGACACTGATTTGAATTGTACCGTTTTCAACCTGCGTCATATTTAACAACTCACTTGTTATTTTGAGCAGTCGTTCCGTATCATCCTTAATACTTTCGAGTAAATTTTTTTGTTCACCATTTAGTGCACCCACCTGTTTATTTTCCAACAACTGCAAGCTCATCCTGATTGCAGAAATAGGTGTTTTCAGTTCATGAGAAACCGTTGCAATGAAATGATTTTTAGCAAAATCCAACTCCTTATACGGTGTGATATTCTGCAGCCGGATAACATTCCCAATCAGCCTTTCTTCCCGTTCCCCCGTCGGCAGGATTCTTATCGGTATTACTTCCTTTTCAAAATAGCTCTCCTTATTATCCGCAAATATTTTTACAGGCAGGGACTTCATTTTTTCTCCGGCATTCTCATTCAAAACCAAATCCTCCGAAAAAGAACGGATCAAATCATTGTTAGCTGCAATATCCCCTATGCGCTTACCGATAACAAACTCTTTGCTGAGTCCCGCAATCTTTAAGGCATCGTCATTCATAAATAAAATCGTTTGACGCTCATCCAGGCCAATAACGGGCTCCCTCATGTTATTGATTAGCGTCTCTATCCGCTGCTTCTCCATCATCAGTTTTGCCAGGTTGCTGTTGCTGTATTCTTCTAACTTCTCCGCCATGGAATTGAACGACCGGGCCAACTGTCCAAACTCGTTGTGGTGCTCGAAATGCACCCTTTGCGAATAATTTTTTGCCGCAATTTGCCTGATACTTTCCGTTAGCTCCTTAATTGGATTAGCAATATTTGACGGAAGATTCACCAGTAAAATAAATGCGATAATAAAACAAACCGTTCCCGTTATAGACACCCAGCCAATAGCATCGTTTGCGGTTCTTTCCGCCACATCACTTTTCAATCGAATTGCCTGCATATTGAGCAGCATCACATCTGTGATGTCTTTTTGGATTAACTTATTCAAAGCAATATCATTCGGTTCCGCTATAACACGGTGAAAATCGCTTTCGATTTTGTCAGTCATTTCCTTCTCACCCACTTCCGTGTTGTTCTTCTTTTGTTTTTCAAGGTTCTCCCTAAACAGATCCTGTGCATCCCTGTTCTCCATACCATTAGTTAAAGCATTGAGCATCTGTCTCGAATAATCAATCGAATTGTAATTGGCGATGAGAATATTCTTTGTATCACTCGACAGCATATTGATATAAACTGAACTCACCACAACAAGCAATACGATCATGGCAAACAATAACCCCACACCCAGAACAAGCTTTGTTTTAATTTTCACGTTATTGATTTTAATGAATAAAACATTTTAATTTCTATTCGGAGTTAACTCAGGATGACGAGGTCAATGCTCTCCCGCGTTAATTTATTCAGGAGTGTTTTAAAAGCATCCGTTGCGAGAATAATTCTCCACAAACTAATACGTGGTTTGCCAATACACACTGTTGTTATCTGACGCGCTTCGCACTGTTGCATAATGGTTTTAGCTACTTCGCTACTTTCCACTCTAATAATTTCGGCTCCTAACTCAGTAGCGAGCTTAAAATTGTTGATCAGATGCCGTTGTTTGTCTAATGCAATTTTGTCGGATTTTTCTATTGGTGTTTGCACATACAACACGGCCCACTTGCTGCTGTAATAGTTGGCAAGCCGGGCAGTTTTCCGAATCACATTCCTGGCTGTTTTTTCATTGCTGCTTATGCAGGCCAAAAACCGCTCACGTTTCACCGGTTTGAGTGGTGTAATTTCCGCTTCCACTTTTCTCACTACCTGGGAAGCCACTTCCTTCAATGCCAACTCGCGAAGTTGCAGTATATGTTCGTTTTTGAAAAAATTACCCAACGCCATCTCAATCTTGGTCG
>JADZFY010000214.1 GCA_020854215.1 Chitinophagaceae bacterium
AAAAAGCGACCTGAAAATTCGGGTCTGTTCTCATTACGGATTACATTGATTTCCGCACGGGCAATACTTGTATTTTGCTTTTGCAGTGCAAGCAAAGGGTGGAGGCTATCCACAGGTATCGCCGGCGATTCAAGTTTTTCCAGCGGCTGTTCTACGGGAAGCAGCGGAACGGTGGTATTGAGCAGTTGCATCAAAGCCTGTTGTTGGATTTGAATGTCACTTCCGGTTTGCAGAATCATTGTCTGCATTTGTTTGAGGGCAGCATGAGCTGCAATACTATCCAATCCGGGACTGTCGCCGGTTTTTACTTTTAGTGTTGCTGCATCCGATAGCACCCGGTAAATGCTGTCCAGTGAATGAAACAACTGTTGTTTGTCCTGCAAATACCATAGTTGGTAATATGCCGATCGGATATCCCGGATCATCTGGAGATCAATTACGGCCGTGTTGAGCTGATGATATTTCAATTGTTCTGAATAAAGATTCTTTTGGGCTTTGTATAAGCCCGGCCATGAGATGCTTTGTGATAATCCGATTTTCAGCACACCCGTGTGGTCGCTGGGTCGGAGGTCTTCGTTCTCCGCAAACACTCCCGTTTTGGGCAGGGCAGTTGCCGTTTTTATTTGTGCTTCACCTTTATACAGTTGCTTTCGGTTGATTTCGTAAAGCAGGTTGTTTTTTGCCTGCGATATCGCTTCTTCTATACTTATCCGTTTTACAGCTTTGTGTTGTGCAAAGGCGTTCAGGCTGTTTCCTGTAAAAACCAGCATTGCTACAACGGTTAATGTTATTTTCCTATTCATTTTTTGCTTTGTTGTAAAAATGATGTACAGCAAGGGCAATACGACCAGGGTAAGGAAGGTGGCGGTAATGAGTCCCCCGATGACGACGGTCGCTAAAGGTTTTTGTACTTCGGCTCCGGCACCGGTGGACAGTGCCATGGGAATGAAACCCAGCGATGCCACCGTAGCGGTCATCAATACCGGCCTCAGCCGCAATTTGGTTCCTTCCAATATCCGTCGGACGATATCATGAACACCGTCCTTTTCTAACTGATTGAACGTACTGATTAGCACAATACCATTGAGCACCGCCACTCCAAATAGGGCGATAAAACCCACACCCGCCGATATACTAAAAGGCATTCCTCTGATCAGCAAAGCAAATACACCACCAATTGCACTCATGGGAATAGCCGTGTAGATCAGGAGCGCTTCCTTAACGGACCGGAAGGTGATGTAAAGCAAAAAGAATATTAAAGCCAAAGCCAGCGGAACCACAATTTGCAAACGCGCTGAGGCTTCCTGGAGGTTTTGAAATGTACCGCCATAGGTGTAATAATAACCGGAGGGTAACAATCTTGCACGGTTTAATTTTTCCTGTATTTCTTTCACCACACTCATAACATCCCGGTGCTTTACGTTAAATCCGATCACAATTCTTCGTTTGCCTTCTTCCCGGCTTATTTGTGCCGGTCCTTCCTTGAAAGCAATCTCGGCAACCTGCGATAGGGGGATCTGATTGCCGTCATTGGTAGCAATAAACAAATTGCTTACATCATCTATCGAGCTTCTGCTGGTACTGTCTAATCGCACCACAAGATCAAACTTTCTTTCATTTTCAAATACTACGCCTGCAGCTTCTCCGGCAAATGCCGTGCTGATGGTATGATTGATATCGCGGATATTTAACCCGTATCCGGCTATTTTTGCCCTGTTATATTGTATGGTAATTTGTGGTAATCCGCTTGTTCTTTCAGCTTGTGGTTCGGAAGCGCCCTCTACTGTTTGAACAATCTTAACGACCTCAGGAGCAAGTGCCGCAAGCGTGTCAATATTTTCACCAAAAATCTTAATGGCTACATCCTGTCGTACACCGGTCATGAGTTCATTGAATCGCATCTGAATGGGTTGTGAGGATTCGAAAAAAACACCGGGTATCACTTCTAATTTTTCAAGCATCTCCACTGCCAACTCGTTATAGTTTTTCGTTGTACTCCATTCACTTTTCGGTTTCAAAACGATCACCAGGTCGGATACTTCGGGTGGCATAGGGTCGGTAGGTACTTCTGCACTTCCTGTTTTACCCACCACCATTTTAACTTCCGGAAAAGTTCGGAGAATCCGGCTGGCCTGCATTGAAGTTTCAACGCTTTGTGAAAGTGAAGTGCCCTGCGGCAGAATACAATGGAAAGCGTAGTCTCCTTCCTGAAGTTGGGGAATAAACTCGCTGCCCATTTTGCTGAAAAGAAGAATCGCAACGGCGAGCAGTATCCCCGTACCGGATACCACAACATATTTCATTTTTATCGCCCAGCGGATTACGGGTGCGTATAACCGTTGAAAAAGCTCCATCATCCTGTCTGAGATGTTTCTTTTGTGAACCACATTTTTGGAAAGAAATAAAGCAGACATCATGGGAATGTAGGTGAGAGATAGCAGCAATGCACCTAAGATGGCAAACCCAACCGTTTGTGCCATCGGGCGAAACATTTTTCCCTCAATACCCTGCAAGGAGAGAATGGGCAGATATACAATCAGGATGATGAATTGCCCGAATGCTGCGGAACTCATCATCTTTTTAGCGCTGCTTTCTACCGCTTCATCCATCTGGATTTGCGAAAGTTTACCTCCGGTGTACTTTACGGCGAGAAAGTGCAGGGTGGCTTCCACGATGATAACCGCACCATCTACTATTAGTCCAAAATCAATTGCTCCCAGGCTCATCAGGTTGGCGCTAACACCAAACAGGTGCATCATGCCCAATGCAAACAACATGGATAATGGAATGGCGGATGCCACAATTAATCCTGCCCTGAAATTTCCTAAAAAGAGCACGAGTACCAGTAAAACAATCAGCGCGCCTTCAATGAGGTTGGTTTTTACGGTTCCAATGGCCCGGTTTACCAAACTCGTTCGGTCGAGAAATGCTTCCACTACTACATCATCCGGCAGTGAATTTTTAATAGATTCCATTTTTTCTTTCACCTGTTTTACCACTGCCGCGCTGTTTGCACCTT
>JADZFY010000215.1 GCA_020854215.1 Chitinophagaceae bacterium
ACACTTTAGCCAATGGTCTTTCTTCCTCGTCCACCACCTTACCTGAAATTTCTGCCATCCTTTGTTGCCCCTGCAGCACGGAAAACAGCAGCATAAAAAATACAGAAAAGATGAAACGCATATCGGGAATTGACTGTTCAATAGATTTGACTGGGCAATATTACAGAAATCGGTATAATAACGAATTAGAGTATGTTTAAAATTGTGACAGGGAAATGAAACACCCTCTTGCGGAGGTAGATTGAGAAAATGAAATGAGCATTTAATACCGGTGGAAGGGAAGTAATGCCGCAAAAACGCAATATCGCCGGGTGTATTCCGAATAGATGCAATGCTTTGCTTCGTGGGGGCAGTGGAGACAGTGCCCGTGGTAGGCCGCCCTGGCTGGTGTTCGTCCGGCCGGCGACAAAGGGAAATGCACCCATATTGCCCGGTGGTCATTTTCAATTATCTTTACGCTGTTCCAGGGAACACTATCAAATTTTGAAATCACTAATAATACCTATTTCATTTGCGATTTACCGAATTTAACTTCCACCCCGATCTCCTCGAAGGGATAGAAGCCTCCAACTATGAAACAGCCACTCCTGTTCAGGAACAGGTTATTCCACCCATACTGGCAGGAAAGGATATCATCGCCTCCGCGCAAACCGGTACCGGAAAAACAGCCGCTTTCCTCTTACCCATAATGCATCGTTTATTGCAAAAAGAAACTTCGGGGCATGTACGGGCATTGATCATTGTACCCACGCGGGAACTGGCAATCCAAATCTCCCAGCATATTGAAGGATTGAGTTATTTTACGTCTATCAGTTCTTTGGCGGTTTATGGCGGAAGCGACGCTCAGAATTTTGTAGGAGAGAAAAAAGCGCTGCAAATGGGTGCGGATATTATTGTGTGTACGCCCGGGCGTTTAATCGCTCACCTGAATATGGGGTACGTATCTATAAAAGGTTTAGAGTTTCTGGTATTGGATGAGGCAGATCGCATGTTAGATATGGGTTTTTCTGATGACATTAACCGCATCATTGCTCACCTGCCGGCCAAACGGCAAACGCTATTGTTCTCTGCCACCATGCCTCCTAAAATTCGCAAGCTGGCACAACAGATTTTAGTAAATCCCATAGAAATCAATATTGCTATTTCCCGACCTCCTGAAAAAATTGTACAGCGGGCATTTGTTGTTTACGAGCAACAGAAATTGCCGCTGGTAAAATACCTGCTCACTAAAACACCTTACAAGAGTGTGTTGATATTTTGCAGCCGCAAACAAAACGTAAAACTATTGACCAGGATGCTTCGTCAGAATGGATTCCCGGTAGAAGAGATGCACAGCGACCTGGTACAATCACAGCGGGAAAATGTATTGATGAGTTTTACCAGCGGACGTGTACCCATTTTGGTAGCAACGGATATTTTAAGCAGGGGAATAGATATTGATACGATAGACCTGGTGATCAATTATGATGTACCACGTGATGGCGAGGATTATGTGCATCGCATTGGACGGACAGCAAGGGCAGAAGCCGACGGTATGGCTTTTACTCTTGTGGGGGAGAAAGAACAAAATAGTTTTGCAGCCATAGAAACCCTTATTGACCGCACAGTAGAGAAAGCAGTGTTGCCCCAGTTTTTGGGTGACGGACCCGAATGGAGTCCGCGTAAAAAGACAGGAAGTCGCAGGCCGCAAAAGAAGTTTTACAAGCGCAAGCCGCAGCAACGGTAAAAGCTGTTCCGGTAAATATTTTCGCTGCTGCTGTAACGACGCTTGGTTAAATGCCATTTTCGATAAGGCTTGTAAGTTGCCAAGCCACTCCCGTTTCACATGAGCGAATTCACGATGCGATACCCGTACCTTTGCGGAAATTCATTTCACGATTGTGGATAAAGTATTAATCATAGACGATGAGGAGAAGCTAAGAACCCTTCTTTCTAAGATAATAAGTCTTGAAGGTTTTGAAGTGTTTCAGGCAGGCGACATTAAGAGTGGGCTTAAAAAACTGGAAACAACGGATATTGATGTAGTGCTTTGTGATGTAAAGTTACCCGATGGTAGTGGCGTGGAGGCTTCGGGGAGGATTAAAGAAAAATACCCATTCGTTGAGGTTATTTTACTTACAGCTTACGGAAATATTCCGGATGGCGTACAGGCTATTAAAAACGGTGCATTTGATTACATCACCAAGGGCGATGATAACAACAGAATAGTTCCTCTTTTGCACCGCGCGATGGAAAAGGTGAGCCTGGCAAAGCGTGTGCAGCAGTTGCAAAAGCAAATAAGCGACAAATACTCGTTCGACAACATCATCGGCAAGTCAAAACTCATTTGTACTGCTGTTGATATGGCAAAGCAGGTTGCCCACACCGATGCTACTGTTCTGTTGCTCGGTGAAACGGGAACCGGCAAAGAGATTTTTGCTCAGGCTATACATACTGCAAGCGGTCGCTCACACAAACCGTTTGTTGCCATCAATTGTTCGGCTTTCAGTAAGGAACTCCTGGAAACGGAGATGTTCGGACACAAAGCCGGCGCATTTACCGGAGCGGCAAAAGAGAAAAAAGGATTGTTTGAAGAAGCTAACAATGGAACAATTTTTTTAGATGAAATTGGTGAAATGAGCCTTGAACTGCAGGCGAAATTATTGCGTGTGTTAGAAACCGGAGAATTTTTTAAAGTGGGCGAAAGTAAAACGAGCAAAGTTAACGTACGCATAATCGCTGCTACACATCGCAATCTTGCAAAGGAAATTGACAACGGAGGCTTTCGCCAGGATCTTTTTTATCGTCTTTCTGTTTTTCAAATCGTCCTTCCTGCATTAAGAGAGCGGATAATGGATGTGGAAATGTTGGCTACCCACTTTATGCGTATTTTTTCGATAAAGTTGAATAAAAAGATTACAAAACTACACCCCGATTTTATTGAGGTGCTTAAACAACATCAATGGCCGGGGAACATACGCGAGTTAAGGAATGTAATAGAGCGTAGCGTTATTCTGGCAAACTCGGAAGAGCTTAAGGTTGAAAGCCTTCCTTTTGAATTACAGCAACTTAATTCCCCTTCAATAAAAGATAGAACCCTATCCGCATTTGGATTGGCGGGGGCAGAAAAAATCCATATTCAAAAAGTGCTCAATTATACCAACGGAAACAAAACAGAAACGGCAAAATTGCTGGATATTGCCTTAACCACTTTATACCGGAAATTGGACGAATACCAAAT
>JADZFY010000216.1 GCA_020854215.1 Chitinophagaceae bacterium
AATAATCAGCACCACCCAACGTTATCTCGGGGAAAAGATGATGTTGAACAACAATAACCTCAGGCTTACGCCTGCCGGAAAGCTATTCGCTGATGGAATAGCGGCAGCATTATTTGAAGAAGATAAAAATCCATGAGCAACAATTGAATAGCGACCCTCATGCCTGAAGGTTTGGGCCGCTTCAAAAGATTATTGAATTACAGGTATCATTCCGCGAATTCCCATATCAACCACCGGCTCTCCTTTAAGCGGATCCCATTTTCCATTCTCCACCATATCCTGCCATTCAAAGCTTTTATTGGTAGACAAAGATACCTCCACGATGATATTTTCAGTTTCCGCTCCGGTGATTACTAATTTCCCCGGCACAAATGCAGCCGTAGCCACGTTAGACCCAACGGGTATAGGTGATGAATCAAAGATGCTGTTTACCACCGTAGTGCTGCTCTCCGGAGACTGACCGGACGCCACATACGATTCGCTATATCCTTCTCCATTGATGGTAGTTTCAAATACCCAGAAACCCTGCTTTCGGTTAGCATTTACCGTTAGTGCCTGCCTCAGTACCGTAAAAGACGTGATATAGGTATTGAATCCGATAAATGAAGCTATCGTACCCGGAAAATCCTGGTTAATGGTGAGATTCCGGGAGGTGGTATCGGTAACAAGGGTGATGGTGGTATCTACGTGGCATTGAATACGAAAGTTCTGATACGCCGCCGACATGCGCAGCCATTCATAGGATCCTGCGGGTATATTTTTGAGAGGAATGGCAAAAAACACCTCGCGGTCAGCAGCCGTTACCGCCTTCGCAAAATCAAACGCTGTTTCTCCGCCTTCGTTGGTTTGTGCCCCCCGATAAAGGATAACGCCATTTCCCAATGCAGTAGTTGCATCCGGTGTGAGTTCAACATAGTCCGTACTCATTAAATTGATAACCGGGCTGAGCGCAGCTCGCCCGTTAACGAGCGGTGCCGGCTTCCCGTCATTACCCAGTCGTCCCTGAGTAGAATCAAAGCGGTACCTGAAAATCAGGTGAGGTTCTGTCAATTCGCCATTATCCACTTTTGTACACGACAGGGTACCAATGCAAAAAAGCAGACTGATCACCCCGAAGTATCTCATGTCAATTATTTTTTTCCTAACGAAGTACAGCAGGCAAAAATTGCCAGGGATGACTAACGATACGGTCAGTTATTCAACTTTACAAAACCACCGTCAATGGGATAATCGCACCCCGTAATAAAGGATGCTTCATCGGAGCAAAGATAAAGCGCCAGGTAAGCTATCTCCACCGGTTTAGCCATACGCCCGATTGGCTGCGTTTTGGATAACTTTTCAAACATTTCCTGTTCTCGTCCGGGATAATTTTTTGAAAGGAAGCCATCCACAAATGGTGTATGCACTCTTGCCGGAGAAATACAGTTGCACCGAATATTCTGGTTGAGGTAATCCCGTGCTACCGAAAGCGTCATAGCAGCAACAGCGCCTTTTGCGGCCGAATACACGAAACGATCGGGTATGCCCACCAATCCGGCAATAGAGGCCATGTTCAGTATCACGCCACCTCTTTGTTTCATAGATGGGATTACTTCATGAAGACAATTATACACCCCTTTGATGTTCACCGCCACCACCCGGTCAAAATCCTCTTCGGCAGTGTTATCTGCCTGACCAATATGTGCAATGCCGGCATTGTTTACAAGAATATCTATGGCAGCCTGTTGCTGAACAATCTGTGCCACCACCCCTTTTACTTCCTGCTGGTTTGCAATATTGCATTTGAAAAAACTGCTGCTTCCGCCGTCAGCAATTATTTCCTCAACCGTGGACTTTGCATTCTTCTCATCCATATCAAGGACAAAAACATTTGCCCCCTGTTTTGCAAAAACGGTGCTGATGGCTTTACCGATACCGCTGCCGCCTCCGGTAATAACTGCTGTTTTGTTGTTTAATCTAAACATGACTGGAGTTTGTGAATTCTGATTTTAAATAAACGCCTATCCCTATCCCTCCTTCCGGCCAACAGGCTTCCCCATTTCTAAATTAAATTATAAAGACACCCCTCTTTTCCATGGAATAAAATCATCCTGATTTAACTGTACGGCTTTGGGTATTACTTCACCACTCGCTGCTTTAATACAATACTCCAGTATCTCCTCACCCATTTCTTCAATCGTTTTTTCTCCCTCAATAATGCCTCCCGTGTCTATATCTATTATATCGCCCATCCGCTTAGCCAGTGAACTGTTGGTGGCCACTTTAATAGTGGGGCAAACCGGATTTCCCGTAGGCGTACCCAACCCGGTTGTAAACAAAATTAACGTGGCTCCGGATGCCGTTTTACCTGTTGTGGCTTCCACGTCATTTCCGGGTGTGCAAACCAGGCTTAATCCCGGTTTTCTTACTCTTTCTGTATAATCCAGCACATCAGCCACCGGAGAAGTACCGCCCTTTTTTGCAGCTCCGGTTGATTTAATTGCATCCGTAATTAATCCATCTCTGATATTTCCGGGTGAAGGGTTCATATGAAAACCCGACCCCACTTTATGGGCCATTTCATCATAGTCTTTCA
>JADZFY010000217.1 GCA_020854215.1 Chitinophagaceae bacterium
CACCTCTGTCTCTAATGTTCTCTATAAAAATTAGATTACAAAAATTACTCAGAGAACTTCTATATATATCATCAAACCATAATCTGAAAAAATGGAATTTGACGAGTTTATGAGCAAGCCCTAATTAATTACGTGTATAGATATATGGAGCCGGTATTGTGGCCTTTAACCGGCCCGGGTAAAGAGGTTCAGTTTCTTACCCATCAGGAAAGTGATAGCAGCTTAGCAACTATTCCCTTTCAATTCAAAGGCAAAAATGCCGCAAAACTTGCTTATTTAGAAATGGATGATACCCCTATGGATGGTGAAAAACCGTATGATCGGATAGGAACCTATATAGCATACCAATGCAATAATAGTATTGTGGTTATTTATTATAACTATTACAAAGGAATTGAAGCAAAAGCAAATAAAGCAATTACTACCATCCTTGACAGCTTTCAACCCAATTGTAAATAGCTACCGTATGAAGAAGAAAGAAGATGATTTTGATTCCAAATCCGGGTCTGCCTTTATTGGTATTGGCCCCACCTTTAGTGGATTACTTTCTAATAAAGTAACTACCGCAAGCACACAATCCAATACGCCTGATATTCATTCTTCATTAGCGGTGGGCAGCGAAAATACTAATGATATTAAGCCATTTGAAGTGGGCATTAAAGCCATCTTTGGTGGGAAGTTTAGACATTTCTGTGCTTCTATAGAACTGGATATCGGCCTGAATAATTCACCTCAACCAGATACTTACATTTCCAACAGACAAATCGCGGTGAATTTCGCCTGGCTATTTCACCCTAAAACTAAATAGAAGTAGATACAAAAAACGGAACTTTTAGGTTAACCTGGGAATTGTATTATTCAATAAAGATTAAAAGAACATTACCAAAAAAATAATCATAATCAACTCAAAAATCATGAAAAGAAATATCACACTAATTATTTGCCTGTTATGTTTTGGGCAGGTGCTAATGGCACAGGAACTCTTAAAAGAATTCAAGGATAATAATAACCTCTACGGCCTTAAAGATAAAAATGGAAATGTAGCTGTTGAGCCTAAATATACTGAGATCTCTTACTTCTCCAATGACATTATGAAAATAGAGATGAAAATAGAGTCAGGTTATAAAAAGGGACTAATTGATGGACGAACTGGTAAAGAAATTATTCCGCCCAAATATAATTTTATAAACAGTCCTGAGCTTGGGATGCTAATGGGAAAAATGGAAATAAGTTTGGGGGAAAGTGATAAATACGGGGTTATTAATAACACCGGAAGAGAAATTATTCCTGCTATCTACGATGATATAAAGCTTACAAAAGGCGGATTTGCGATAGTTACAATACATAAAATAGGTGAAGCTAGCAAGATGGGGGTTATAGATGCCGAAGGAAGGGAAATAATTCCAGCTATATATAATCCAATCAGACCTATGGAAAATAATAAAGGTTTTCGGGTGAGACTTAATGGAATGGAGGGCTTTTTTAATATCCAGGGTAAAGAGATAATACCTGCTAATAAATACGACCTGATTGATGAAATGGATAAAGATGGTTTTATGCAAGTACGAAAAGGGAAGAAATTTGGGGTGGTAAATGAGCAAGGCAAAGAAATTGCAAAATGTATATATGACTATATAGCGGGGTATTATGAAAATGGCTATTTTAAGGATGGTTACACTCGCACAAATATTGGGAAAAAATATGGGTTTATAGATACATTAGGAAATGAAGTTCCATGTAAGTATAGTGATATTGACCTAAAAGTTATTAAATACGGCTTTGCGATAGTAAAATACAAGGGAAAGTATGGCACTATTGATAACAAGGGAAGAGAGATAGTACCTTTTAATTTCGATTATCTTTCTTTCTCTGATTCCTCTTGGTTAAAAGAGAAAAACAAATCAGGAAAAAGTGCATTCGATTATGCCAATTTGATTAGTCCGGAAACGGGAAAGGCCCTGGCTTATGCTTATGAAAAGGCTGAGGAAATTTATGGTCAGGAAAAAGATAAAAGAGATGCAGCAGCAGCAGCAAGAGAAAAAGACAAGATTAATATCGGTTTTAATTTTTTGTTTAAATATCAATGCAATGCCGGAAGTAGGTTTTCTTTTTTGACTGGGAAAAAAGTTAGTGTATCAGGAGGCACAATGACCTTGACTAATACTTATAATGGTGAGACTCAGTCCTCTGTTTTGCGTTTACGAATAGCTTCGACAAGAGAAAGTACAAGTAATGGGGTAAAGTATTGGACCTACAATTTCTATGAAAATGAGAATAATTATAAATCTGCTATTGTTGAGTTTAACACCGGAAATTATTCCAAGGAAATGTATTCTATAACCCTTGTATCAGATGATAAGGATCCGATATATTGCAATGATACTAATGCAGCAGCAGGTTTAAAGTAATAAGTAATACAAAAATCAACTTCCAAATGCACAATTTATTATGAAGCAAATCATTTTGTTTTTTGTAACTGCCTTTTGTTTTGTAAACATTCATGCACAAAGTACACCCGAAGTTTTTTGGGAAGATGAATTAGCCGGACTTTGAGATCCCGGTGGAAAAGTGATTATTAAACCTGCTTATGCTCAAATAGAAGATTTTTCGGAAGGCCTGGCCGCGTTTAATCTTGGCGGCGAATGGGAAGAAGAAATGTTTGGTCCTGTTTTAGGAGGCGGTAAATGGGGATTCATTAATACCTCTGGTAAGTTGGTGATACCGGTTCAATATGAAGAGGTGGGCGGTTTCCATGAAGGCGTGGCTTCTGTCAAAGTGGGAGAAAAATATTTCTTCATCAACAAATCGGGGAAGAAGGCATTTGACAAAGCCTTTTTCGCTGTCGGTGATTTTTCGGAAGGATTAGCCTGTGCGGCTGCCGGCGAGGGCAAATGGGGATATATTGATAGAACCGGTAAATGGATTATCAGCCCCCGCTTTCAATGGGCAAGTGCCTTTGAAAATGGTCAAGCCGAAGTAAAATTAGACGATAAAGAAAAATGAATTAATAAAGAAGGAAAGGTGGTTAAGTAGTTAGAGAGGCACTTCATTAATACCTAAAAGATAGCATATCCTGGCTGAGCTTATTAAATATAACCCTTTGATTGAAAAAACACATGAATCATCTCTTATGAAAAAAGGAATCTTATTCATCTTCTGTGTCTTCCTTTTGGGAACACATATAGCAAGCGCTCAAAGCAGCGCCAATGAATACTTTAATAAAGGCAGAACGGCATGGGATAGGGGTGATTATGCTGAAGCTCGCAAGTTCTATGAGAGAGCAGCCGACTTGGGTGATGAAAAAGCCATGTATAATCTCGGTATGATGTACGCCAATGGTGAGGGGGGGTACCAAAATGATGATAAGGCAAAATATTGGTTCCGAAAATCAGCAGACAAGGGTGTGCAATGGGCAAAAGATAAATTATTAGAATACGAAATGAAAGAAGGGAATTTTACCAACATCGTAAAAGTCTGGGAAGCCAATGCAGCTAAAGGCGACACTATGGCTATGAGCAATTTAGGGATGGCCTACTTTTTAGGGAAAGGTGTTTCACAGGATTATGTTCAGGCCCGAAAGTGGTTTGAAAAAGCTGCCAACAAAGGAAATAACCAGGCTATGGGCAGGCTTGGTTTGATGTACTTTAATGGACTGGGCGTAGCGAAAGATACCGCCATGGCCGTACAATGGTTTAAAAAGTCGGCAGATATAGATAATGCCGCGGATGATAAACTTCATTCCAATGGCGATGCCTTATACCTGCTTGGATTATTAGCTGAATCCGGATATGAATTAGGAGGCTTTTACAAATACTACGATTATTTTTCCTATGCGAGTCGCAAAGGAAATGTCCTGGCAATGTATCGCTATGCAATGTTGCTTTATAATGACAAAATATATAATGGACAGGACCCTAAAAAATCAGCCTTTGAATGGATGCAAAAATCTGCAAAGGGGGGTGTGGTACCTGCCATGCGGATGCTTGCAGATATGTATTATGAAGGTTATGCCGAGAGACCGAGTTATTTGAGTGCAGCTAAGTGGTATTTGAAATTAGCCGAAATGGATAGCCTGACAAATTGGAAGTCTATGGTGCGATTGGGAATGACGTATGTAACAGGTGGTTCGGTTGAAAAAGATAATAGTGAGGCGGAGCACTGGTTTGGCAAAGCAGTTCTCCTGGGCAAGGGTCCCGCAGCTTTGGATGTTGGAACCAGTCTGCTAAAAGGAAAAGGAGGAAATGCGAATCCAAAGGAAGCAGAGAAATGGTTTGAAACGGTTGTTGGTATGGTGGGTAATACAACGATGCTGGAAATTGCAGCCCTTTATAAGAATGAAGAATCCAATGAGCTAAAGGAGAGGGCAGAGGTATGGTTGAATAGAGTAGTAAAAAGAGGAGGGGCCCAGGCCATGTACGATATTAGTGATATGTATTTTATCGGTAAATATGGTATGAAGCAAAACAATGAAGAGGCTTTGAAATGGCTGAATAAAGCAGCAGATAATGGAAATGTGCAAGCCCTGACTAAATTGAGCAATGCCTATGAATATGAATTATTTGGTTTAAAAAAGGATAAAACAAAAATCATCAGTTTGACACGAAAAGCTGCTGATAAAGGAGATGGATACGCGATGTACGTTCTCGGTACCTACTACCTTGAAGGTAATTTCATAGAAAAAAACGAATCAGAAGCACGAAAATGGTTTCACAAAGCAGCAGATAAGGGCAATAGATCTGCTATGGGTACCCTGGGGTTAAATTATCTCAACGGTGATGGTGTACCAAAAGATTATGCAAAGGCAGCCGTGTGGCTCAAAAAGGCTGCTGTCAAAGGAGATTATCGTTCCATGTCGGCCATCGGTATGATGTATTACAAAGGGCAGGGTGTAGCAAAAAACTATACGGAAGCAGCTAAGTGGTTGCAGCAATTATTAGAGAAAAGTAATGATACCCGTGCAAATGGTATCCTTGGTGTTATGTACTATTACGGGCAGGGAGTAACTAAGGATTATGAAAAAGCTAGAAAATTATTGCTTGACGGAGATAGAAAAGATGCCTTGATATTGAGCACTCTCGGTTTGCTCTTTTATAATGGAAATGGAGTGGCTAAAAATGTAGGAGAGGCCAAATCATGGTTTAAAATGGCAGCAGACCTCGGGGATAAAAAATCTATTGAATGGCTTAAAGAACGTGGTTATATGTAATCAAATAAAAATTAAAATAAAAATTCAAATCCAAACGTAAAACCAAATATTATGAAATCAATCAGTTTAATTCTCTTTGTCGCTTTAACGACATTTCAGGTGCAGGCGCAATACGCCACCAAAGATCCGGCTAATGGTAAATATGGTTTTAGTGACAAAACCGGGAAGATGATCATCCCCGGAAAATATGATGCTGCCTTAGATTTTAAGGATAGCATGGCCGCCGTAAACATAGGAGGTGATTTTGACCAGATGCACCCGTTTTATGGTGGGAAAAGTGGATTTATTGACATGAAAGGAAAAGAAGTTATTCCACCCCAATTCAACAACGTAATGAATTTCAATGGAGGCTATGCTGCTGTTGCCAAAGATATCAATGACGAAACGCTGTGGGGATTTATTGATAAGAAAGGCAAACAGGTTATCCCTTTTAAATATTATGTTCACCCCAGTACACCCGGTTTTCAAAATGGTGTTGTCCCTATCCAGTTAAAAGACAAAGAAGGAAACTTGCAATTCGGTATTATTAATCTCAAAAACCAGGCGATTGTACCTTTTGGAAAATATGACGAAATGGATAAAACCGGGTTTCATAATGGTTTAATAGGTGTGATGAAAGGTGATACGTTAGGGTTTGTAAATGCCGCCGGAAAAGAAGCCATTTCGCTGAAATATTACTTTAATCCTGAGTGGGTTTGGGGCAGAGGGCTTCCCGCTTTCTCTGAAGGGATGGCTAAAGTGGATAACAAAGAGGGCCAGATAGGCTATATTAATTTGAAAGGAGTGGAGGTTATTCCATTTGGGAAATATCAGTTTGGTGAGCCTTTTTCAGAGGGATTAGCTTTGGTTACAAAAGACAAAAGCAATTTCTTTATTGACAAGACCGGAAAAGAAGTTATTTCCTTAGCACCATACGTGAAGGCATGGTCTTTTGAAGGCGGAATAGCTATGGTGACAAAGAAAAATGAAGAAATAAAAGGAGGTGTAGCCTATGGTTTTATAGATAAAACCGGGAAGGAAGTTATCCCTGCAAAATTTGAAAAAATCAGTTCATTTAGCGAAGGGCTTGCAGCCGTTAAACTAAATGGCGAATGGGGATATATTGATAAAAAAGGCACCCTTGTCGTACCGGCAATTTATGCAGGTTGCGAACCATTCAAGCAAGGCAAAGCTTCCGTTTACAACACTGAAGGAAAGGAAATGATAATTGATAAAATGGGTAAGAAG
Source organism: Chitinophagaceae bacterium (assembly GCA_020854215.1). Lineage (GTDB taxonomy): Bacteria > Bacteroidota > Bacteroidia > Chitinophagales > Chitinophagaceae > Agriterribacter. Next base: position 6,434 of record JADZFY010000217.1, read on the forward strand.
ATGTAATTCATAAGATGAAGGATAGTCTTTATAACTATTCACCATCTGTCCTTAATCCTGTTTGATAAAGAAAATTATCATGAGTAAAATCCATTATCTGTTTTTAATAACCCTTATTTACGTTGCGCTATTATGTAATGGTTGTGAAAAAAACTCCGGCAAGGATACACTGGCAGATCCGAAGGATACCATAGAGTTGCCTCATGTGAGTACCCTTGTAGTAGGCAGTATAACTCCAACTTCTGCAACTTCGGGCGGAAATGTTCCCTATGATGGACGCAGTCCGGTTACGTCTAAGGGTATATGTTATAGTACCAACCCCAACCCAACCATTAGCGATAATAAAACTATGGATGGTACGGGCATTGGTTCTTATTCAAGTTTCCTGACAGGATTAACAATCAATACCACCTATTATGTACGGGCATACGCTACCAATATCAAGGGTACAGCTTATGGCGCTCAGGCTACATTTAAAACCCTAAATGCCATTCCTGATTCAATTGAATATTATCTCAATCGTAATCTAACCTACGGAAGCGTAACAGACATAGAAGGTCACAAATATGCGACTATTCAAATAGGCACACAGACCTGGTTAGCCGAAAATTTAAGGGTAACAAAGTACAATGATGGAACGCCAATTCCAAATGTGATAGATAATAATGAATGGGCGAATCTCACTACCGGGGCATGGGCTTACTTTAAAAATGACTCATCGTATAATAAGCTTTATGGTAAATTATATAATTGGCATGCGGTAAATACAGGAAAACTCTGCCCTTCAGGATGGCATATCCCTACAGACACTGAATGGGCAACATTAATTGCCTTTCTCGAACCAATGTCTGGCAATAAACTGAAGTCAACCGGAGTCAGGCAATTATTTACAGGACAGTGGATCATGACGGCTGATATTAATCCAATTTATGCAACAAACGAGTCCGGTTTCACCGGATTCCCCGGTGGGTATCGTGCCAAAGATGGAAATTATTTCAATGTTTGGTCTGATGGTTATTGGTGGAGCGCCACAGAAAGACCAAATTCAACCCTGGCGTGGTTCATGAAATTAAGTTACAACAATTATAATGCAGGCAGGGATAACAACACTAAGGTGGATGGGAGAAGTTGTCGTTGTGTTGCAGATTAGATGGTTGTCTAAAGTAAATAAAGATTCATTTTGTCTTAATCAATGAAGAAATATCCTAAAAACGAAAAATATGAATAATGTAAACGTTAAAAAAATGACCGTAATAGTTTTGATGCTATTCGGATTCAATATGTCATCAATTCATGCGCAGCCCTTAAATACCCTTGATGCCTTTTCCAAATTGTATGATGGCTTGGGGAAAGATTATTTTAAGCCTGCCTTTAAAACATGGCCGCAGGAGCAAAAAACTACTATGTTTTCTACACCCAAATACGAAACAAAAGTGTTTGTGGATGGAGCCAGAGAATGTTTTCTCAGCCCTTACGGCTTTGCTCTTTTCATGCAAAATATACACAATAATTTTATGAGTCCTGCGGGCAAAGATCCCGGATATATGTACACCGCTTCTTTCGGTCCTTTCTCGTCTTTATCATTAGCAGAAAATAAGGTTAAGGACTTGCAGAAGCCGATTTTGAAATTGGGTACTGCCAAATTTTCAAAAGACATTTTTTCAAATAAGAAAGACAATGAAATTATTCACTGGTATCTCTACCAGGATGATGGTCACGAATTTGTTCTGTACAGGGTGTTTTTTGAAGTAGAAGGTTCTAAAGGGGCATATAAAGTGAATTATAAATTAGTATCATCAGGTGTAGATAAGAGTGGAAAAGAAATATCACCGATGGTGAAATTCACTTTGATTGAAGCCAGCAGGGAATCCTCTCAGTTATCCACAGATATTCAAAGAGCAATAAAGGAAGGGGAGAGTGAATTCAAATCTGTCACTTCAGATGAGAAGCTGCCGGAAAATAAGACAAAAAACATAAAAGATGGTAATCTGAAGAGCACTTTTATTTTCGCTGATTACCCCGACTGCTATATTTCTAAGGGGTTTAGAACCACTGATTATAATGTATTGATAGCGCCTTATTACGATCAAACTAAGCAGGAGCTTGAAACCTTAAGTAAAAAAATTGATAAGGCTTTAGGGGATGAATATGTAAAGTTGGGCGAAGTATCGGAAGATGGTAAAGCGTTTACAGTGAAATACGTAAAAAAGGATAAGCCTTTTAAAATAGTGACGACGCTTATTGCCGAAAAAAAGAGCAGCACCGATAATCAATATGCTGTTCGGTTAATTTTTTAGAAATCATAAACCCGTAATAATGAAGATGCAAAATTCACAATTAATGATGGTCAGACTTTTACCAATACTTATCACAATATAGAATTTAAAAATAAGGAGTATCGTCCGGCAGCAACTACTTCCAGACTTGACTATCTGCTCGATAAAAGCAAATAATGAACGAGTTGCATTTTTAACTTGAATCTATCTTATAATAAAGCCAATAAATATGAACAAACTAATCATCTTAACTATCGCTCTCATGACGATGAGCAATGTAATAATGGCTCAAAATACACAAGGGCTGCCTGAGAAACCGGAAGTAATTGAAGTGATTTTCGGAAGATTTAATATGGGTAATCGTGACGCAGGAACGGGTTCGGGGAAATATTTTGAAGGGATAACAGTGGACACCTACTATATCGGGAAATACCCTATAACTGTTGAGCAATTCTTTGCCTTTTGTAAAGAAACTCAAAGAAACATGCCGATTGCACCCGATTGGGATTGGCAAGCCAGGTATCCAATGGTGAAGGTTGAGTATCTTGATGCAGTATCCTATTGCGAATGGTTAAGCAAAAAATATGGCGGCACCTGGCGGCTACCTACTGAGGCGGAGTGGGAGTTTGCTGCACGAGGTGGAAGAGATGGACGGTGGTATAAATATAGTGGCAGTAATGATTTGGAGGAGGTAGGTTGGTATCGCTTTTCTGACAAAGAAAAAGATTTTTCTCACAATCCCTATCCTGTTGGCTTAAAAAAGCCAAATGAATTGGGAATCTATGATATGACCGGTAATGTTTGGGAATGGTGTTCCGATAAATATAGCGAATCATTCTATATTAGCTCCGGCACTCACAATCCGAAAAATAAAAATTCATCAGGTGTAGATTATGTAATACGTGGAGGTGATTTCTTTTCAACGAAAGAAGAGTGTCTGATATATGTTAGGGATAAACGAGATGGAAGGGACCGTATGGATAATGTTGGTTTTAGGGTTGTTTATATACCATTCCCCAAGCCGAAAAGCGGAGTTATATTTTCCCACTAACGTGCGTTACACCCATTTGAATATTACTTAATTTTATGCCGGCTTCCTGTCATGACCGAAAAATAAATATCCATCAGGTGGAGATCATGTGATACGAGGAGGTAATTTCTTTTCACCGAAAGAAGAGTGTCTAATACATGTGAGAGATAAGCAATATAAAGATGAAGGTAGCGATATGATTGGCTTTCGGGTTGTTTATGTGCCATTAGATATGATGAGAATTGAGATTTGCTATTGTAAATGAATAACTCTCAGTAGTGAATGACGAGAAGCGATTCTGTTCAATGAAGTAACAATTATTTGAATATCAAAACAGAATCGGGTCAATGGTAAGGAAAAGATGTACCCGGTCGAACGGCTACCTTGATAATACCTTTTCAGGAAAGGTCTGCACCGGCGCTTCGTCCGGTGTTTTCAACCAACCATAGTTCAACAGAGATACTGAAATGATTTATATTCCCCTGAGTAATACTTTCTCACAGGTTCATAGCATTCATAAGTGCACTTCAAAATGTCATGAAATAAGGGAAATTGCCCTCCGTGCATCGCCAGGCCTGGTGCTTTTTTAGAAAAGGTTTGTTCAGCACTTCGGCTTTTCCACAGCATTATTTTCCAGTTTGCAAAAAAATGGATTATGCGTGTAATAAATCTAATGCTGATTGTTGTTTTTATTTTATCCCCAAACATCATCGCGGCACAGAAGAAAATTGGTTATTAAGTAGTGAATACATTTCATATCAATAGCCCTGGTAGATGTGACAATATAAATGTGAATGACAATAAAATTTATGGTTCACAGGGTAGCCGGGTATAGATTTTAGATGTAAATACCGGTGATTCTGTAGATATCATACCAAATACCACCGGAGAGATCCGCTCCATTTGGAGCACCGGTTATTTTTAAAAATTAAACAAATGATTAAAAAATTTGGTTAAATCAAAAATTCTAACCTATTTTTATACCTGAAACAACACAACAGCGTAATGGAAAAGAATAAAAAGGAGAAGGGGTTAGATGTTTCTACCGAAGAAAAAATAAAGGAAGCTGCACGGGTTGTCTTTCACAAAAAAGGGTATGCCGCTACGCGTACAAGGGATATTGCGGAAGAGGCGGGCATCAACCTGGCATTGCTCAATTATTATTTCCGTAGCAAGGAGAAACTGTTTGAGATAATCATGTTTGAAACCCTCTTTGGTTTTTTTCAAAACATGGGATTAGTGCTGAATGATGAAAAAAGCACTTTGCAGCATAAAGTGGAACGGGTTGCTTCAAACTACATTGACCTTATTATCAAAGAGCCCGATATTCCCATTTTTATGCTGAGCGAAATCCGTAACCGGCCCGATGTGTTATTGGTGAAACTGCCCATCAGGCAATTAATAATGAACTCCGTATTTTTTCAACAACATCGAAAGGCAGTAGATGCAGGCAAGATTAAGGAACCGGATCCATTACATTTTATAATGAACCTGCTGGGGTTGATTGTTTTTCCGTTTGTGGCAGGCCCGCTGTTAAAAGAGATGGGTAATATCCGGGACGAGGGTTTTAACCAACTCATGCAGGATCGAAAAAAAATGATTCCTGTTTGGATAGAAGCCATGATGAAAGCACGGTAATGAAGGCCCGTAAAAACGAATCACGTTAAATAATAGGTAGTATGATTAAAATCTGTTTTTTTATAATCAGCTATTGGCTATTGGGTATGGGTTTTGTGAACGCCCAGGCAATTACAATTGAGGACTGTTACCGGTTAGCAGGAGCCAACTATCCGGCCATAAAAAAAATGGAACTGATATCGAAGACAACCGGGTATGAAATGGAGAATGCCGGCAAAAGATTTTTGCCCCAGGTGAGTTTTTCCGGACAGGCTACCTACCAGTCGCAGGTGGTGGATTACGAAAAACTCTTTGGAGGAATAGCTTTACCTCCCGGCATTACTCCACCAACGTTGAGCAAAGATCAGTATAGAATACAGGGTGAAATCAGCCAGCTATTGTACGATGCGGGTAGCACGCGAAATCAAAAGGACATGATTATTGCCAACAATGAAATACAGGAGCAGAACCTTGAAACGAATTTATATGCGATTAAAGACCGCATCAATGGTATCTATTTTTCCGTTTTGCTCACCGATGCGCAGTTAAAGCAGAACGAACTGAACAGGGAAAACCTGCAAACACAGGTACAAAAAACCGAGGCGGCATTACGGAACGGTACGGCATTCAGGAGCAGCCTCGATGAGTTAAAAGCTGAGATAGTTAATTTAGAAATGGCAGGAACCACATTAAAATCCAACCGGACTGCCTTGTTAAAAATGCTTTCCCTTTTTATAGGAAGAGAGTTATCCGCGGTTGCGGAGTTGACGGTTCCGGTAACAGAGGTTATGCTGTCCACCATGAACAGGCCGGAGTTGAAATTGTTTGACCTGCAGCGGTCGGTTTATGATGTGCAACGGAAGGTTTTAAAGTCTGCCTATCTGCCGCAGGTAAATGCTTTTTTTCAGGGCGCGTACGGAAGACCGACGCTAAACATTATTGAGAATAAGTTTGGTGCGTGGTATATGGGGGGCGTCAGATTTAACTGGTCATTGGGCAGCCTTTACAGCTTGGCAAATAAAAAAAATATCCTGATGCTTAATCAAAAATCGGTAGAAGCAGACAGGGAAACCTTTTTGTTCAATACAAAACTTGAGTTAACCCGGCAGGATGAAAACATAAACAAATTCACCGAACTGATTAAACAGGATGATGAAGCCATAGCACTACGTTCTTCGGTTGCGAAGGCTGCCGGGGCCCAACTGAATAACGGAGTAATTACAACGCATGAATATATTCAGAAAGTGAATGCCGAGCATCTGGCCCGACAAAACAAAATACTGCATCAGGTACAACTGTTACAGGCAAAATACAATCAAAAATTTATTACAGGCAATTGATATTAAACACAGGAAGATGAAAAAGTATGTATTATTTATCTCTGCAGCATTATTTCTCAATGCTTGTACACCACAAAATGATTTCGATGCTTCCGGAAACTTTGAAGCCGACGAAGTGATAGTATCGGCACAGCAAAACGGTGAATTGCTCACCTACCATGTGCGGGAAGGAGACCAGTTAGCTGCGGGTGACAATGTAGGTCAAATTGATGTGAGTATTTTAGAACTCCAAAAACAGCAGACTGAAGCCAGTATTGCTGCATTACATGAAAAAGTTAAGGAGCCGAATTACCAAACGGGGTTGGTGCGTCGTGAACTCGATGTACAGGAAGCGAAATTGGCACAGCTATTACGCGAAAAAACGCGTACAGAGAATTTAGTGCAGGCTGATGCTGCCACACAGAAGCAATTAGATGATATCACTGCTTCTGTGGAACAACTACAAAAGCAAATTGCCGTAACCCAACAGCAAATAAAGTTGAACACCTATAACATCAATACGCAAAACCGCAGCATATTGAGTGAAAAGGCGCCAATGGAAAAGATAACTGCACAGCTCCAGCAGCAAATCAATAAAGGACAAATTATCAATCCAATTGCAGGAACCGTGTTAACCAATTACGCATTGCAGGGCGAAATGCAAACCATAGGAAAGCCGCTGTATAAAATTGCCAATACCGATACGCTTGATTTACGAGCCTATATCACAGGAACACAATTGCCGCAAATAAAAATCGGGCAACAGGTAAAAGTGAGAATTGATAATGGAAAAGACGGGTTTAAAGCATACCCCGGAACGATTATCTGGATTTCAGGAAAGTCTGAGTTTTCGCCGAAATCCATTCAAACCAAAGACGAGAGGGCAAACCTGGTTTATGCAATTAAAGTGCGGGTAAAGAATGACGGGTATCTGAAAATAGGCATGTATGGAGAAGTAGTTTGGTCAAAATAGTTTTATGAATTCGGTAGAAGTAATAAATATAGTCAAAACCTATGGCGAAGTAAAAGCCGTAAAAAATGTTTCTTTTGAAGTAGCGAAGGGAGAATTGTTCGGTTTGATTGGACCTGATGGTGCAGGCAAAACCTCTCTGTTCCGTGTTCTTACCACCTTATTGCTTGCCGATAGCGGAACGGCAACGGTGGAAGGTTTTGACGTGGTGAAAGATTACAGGGAAATTCGAAACAGGGTTGGTTATATGCCCGGCCGTTTTTCGCTTTACCAGGATTTGACGGTGGAGGAGAACCTGTCTTTTTTTGCAACGGTATTCGGTACAACCATTCGGGAGAATTATGATCTCATTAAAGATATTTACGAGCAGATAGCACCCTTTAACAGCCGAAGGGCAGGAAAACTCTCTGGCGGAATGAAACAAAAACTGGCATTGTGTTGTGCTTTAATTCATAAGCCCGATGTGTTGTTTTTAGACGAGCCCACCACAGGGGTGGATGTGGTATCCCGGAGAGAGTTTTGGGAAATGCTCAACAAGCTGAAAAAGCAGGGAATTACTATTGTTGTTTCAACGCCCTATATGGATGAAGCGTCGCTTTGCGACCGCATTGCATTAATACAGGACGGCACCGTTATGTCAATAAACTCACCAGATCGGATTGTAAAGAATTTCCCAAAAACTTTATTCGCAGCGAAAGCCAATAATATATATAAACTCTTGCAGGATTTACGCAGAAACAGTGAGATGGAAAGTTGCTATGCATTTGGGGAGTATATCCATTTTACCGTGAAAGCTGATGATGCGGATATTGTACGCATTTCGCAAATTGCGGAACGGGAAAACCATGATGGACTGGAAGTGAAACAAGTGATCCCCGGAATTGAGGATTGTTTTATTCGATTGACCCTCGATAGCGGACAAAAGATAATGGATCGGAAAAAATAGCGAAATGAAAAAGAACTACAGCAACGAAGACTTACATAGCGAACAGGGTGCAACAATAAGTGGGCAACAGCAAAAAGCAATTGTTTGCAATGGTTTAACCAAGCAATTTGGCAGTTTCAGAGCAGTTGACAATATTTCGTTTGATGTAAACGAAGGAGAGATTTTTGGCTTTTTAGGTGCCAACGGTGCCGGCAAAACTACGGCAATGCGTATCCTGTGCGGACTATCGTATCCTACCTCGGGCGAAGCAACGGTTGCGGGTTTTGATGTGTACAAACAACAGGAACGCATCAAAAAGAATATCGGTTACATGAGCCAGAAGTTTTCATTGTATGATAACCTCACGCTGTTAGAAAATATTGAGTTTTACGGCGGTGTTTATGGTGTATCAAGATCGGAAATTAAAATCCGAAGCAGTGACCTCATCTCTACATTGGGATTGCAGAAGGAAGCCCATAAATTAGTGAGTGAGCTGCCCCTGGGGTGGAAACAAAAATTAGCCTTTTCGGTTGCGATTTTCCATCGTCCTAAAATTGTGTTTTTAGATGAACCTACCGGGGGAGTGGATCCGGTAACGAGGCGGCAGTTTTGGGATATGATATACGAGGCTGCTGCAAACGGTATCACGGTGTTTGTAACTACCCACTACATGGATGAAGCGGAGTATTGCAATCGTATCAGCGTAATGGTGGATGGTCGCGTGGAAGCACTGGACACACCGGCCAACCTGAAAAAGCAGTATAAAACAAATTCAATGAATGATGTCTTTTATGAATTAGCGAGGGGAGCAAAACGGGCAGACAATTGACATTTAGCAATGGAGAAGGAGTTTTGGCAATGGGCAATCGCTGTCAACTATCAATTAAAGAAAAATGAAACAGCTACTCGCATTTATTAAGAAGGAGTTTTATCATGTTTTCAGAGACAGGCGCACGTTGCTGATTCTCTTTGGAATGCCTATTGTGCAGATCATCCTTTTCGGTTTCGCTTTGAGTAGCGAGGTGAAGAATATTGGTATAGCTGTTTTGGACAATGCACGTGATGTTCACACGCAACAGATTATCGGTAAAATAAGTTCCGGTTATTATTTTCGGGTTAAGCAACCTGCGCTTAATTTCCAGGAGCTTGAGCAACGTTTTAGAGCCGGGGAAATAGAGTGCGCCGTAGTGTTTCCGGAAAAGTTTGCGTCCGACCTGTATAAGCCTGGCGGTGCACATATTCAGGTTATTGCCGACGCGTCCGACCCCAACACGGCAACAACAGTAATTAATTATCTCAACTCCATTATAGGTAATTATGAGCAGGAACTAAATCCTTTGAGGAAATTGAGTTACCGGATTGTGCCGGAAATAAGAATGCTTTACAATGAAGAGCAGAACGGTTCGCTCAATTTTATTCCCGGTGTAATTGCACTGATATTTATGATTGTGAGTACCGCCCTAACCTCGGTTGCCGTGGTGCGTGAGAAAGAATTGGGAACAATGGAAATTTTACTGGTATCACCATTCAGGCCGATAATGGTTTTGATTGCTAAAGCAGTTCCTTATCTGGTGCTTTCGCTTGTTGATTTTATTATTATTTTATTACTGGCAGTGTTCCTGCTGAATGTTGAAATAAGGGGAAGTCTTGTATTGATTTTTGCAGAAAGTATTTTGTTTATTATTACCTGTCTGTCAATGGGTTTATTGATTTCTAACCTCACCGGTTCGCAACAAACTGCCATGATGATTTCCATGATGGGAATGATGTTGCCAACCCTGATACTTACCGGGTTCATGTTTCCGCTGGAAAATATGCCAAAGGTTTTTCAGATTCTTTCTTATATCGTACCCTCTAAATATTATTACAGTATCATAAAATCGGTAATGCTCAAAGGGCTTGGTTTTAGTTATGTGTGGAAAGAAACACTCATTTTAGTGATTATGGCGACAGGGTTATTAACGCTGGCTTTGAGAAAATTTAATGTTCGGTTGTGAGTAGCCACTGATGCACAGAGATAAACCCGCCTGAACATTTGTGGCAATAAAATTAAAACGGTGAAAATCTTAGGTTTCATACTGCAAAAAGAATTCCGGCAGATATTCCGGGATAAAACCATCCTGGCAATGATGTTTGCAATGCCTACTGTTCAGCTCATCATTTTGCCCTTGGCTGCTAATTATGAAGTGAAGAATGTAAATGTTGCCTTTGTGGACCACGATCATAGTCCATTCTCCCAAAAATTGGAAAATAAAATTGCTTCGTCAGGTTATTTCAAAATGACAGGTAACCCCAAATCGTATC